>NZ_JBHDIY010000004.1:0-96029 GCF_045797845.1 Tateyamaria armeniaca | reverse complement strand
CTCGTTAAAGAAGCCGTCGATCAGGCCGTTGGGCGAAAGCAGGCGGGCAAAGTCGGCCATGGCCACATCGGCCTTGGCCCCACGCTCAGACGGATAGCGGTTGGCCAACGCCTGTTCGCAGAACGGCTGGTGCCAGAGCCTGCCATTGCGCGTTGATCGAGGCGCGTGTGCCGTCCGCCGTGATACCGGACGATCCGGACGAAATCTGGGTTGACCAGCGCTGTATCGGACCGGGCGGGCGGTTGGCCCAGCTCCTGAAACCGCACGATGGCCGTTGCCTCGGCGGCCCCTGCCCCGACACTCGCCCGCAAAGCTGAGCTTGTTGAGCTCCTGATAGACCTCGGTCAGGCGCGACATCAATTCGAAAAGCTGCGAGGGGCTGGCCCTCGATCTCTTCGGTAAGGGTGTGCAGCCCGGGAAAAGCGGTCCTCGACAAAGGATCCGGGCGGTGGCGCAGCGGTGCCGCATCCCCGCCTGCCGCGCCCACGCTTGATCGCAGCGTCCCAAGCAGCAGTTGCGCGCGGCTGGACAGCAGCGATTGCGCTTCGAGTGTGCCCACGGCGGTGGCGCCTTCGGCCAGAGGCCGAGGCATCGACCGAGCGTGACTCGGTCAGCTTTGTTTCGTCCGAGATCGCGTTGAGGATGTTGACCAGCGGCGACGTAGGCCCGGACAGCACATTGGTCACCTCGACTGCGTGGCTCAGGCTTTCCATGGGGATGATGTCGATATCGCCAAGGATCTGGTCATAGCGCGAGATGTAATCGGTGTAATACAGGTCCAGCACGTCCCGGCTCATTGCGACCAGCGCGGTTTCGGTCTGTTCGGCCTCGCCGCGCGCGCCCCAGCACCCAGCTTTCGCTTTGCAGACGCTGTGCGGCGCCAGGGCTTCATCGAGGAAGACGTTGTTGAACCCGTCCCACGTAAAGATGCCTTCGACCCCTTCATTCAATGGCTTGCCAGAGGACCGCACGATCACGCGGCTGATGGCAGGGCCACCAATGTCCGTCAGACGCCACTGCGGCAGCGCCTTGGCGCGGGGTGAATTGACGATGGAGTTATAGACCCGCTGGGCCAGCGGCATTTCCGACAGCAACCCCTGAATCCTGTTCCACCAGCGGACCGTTCAGCGCGATTTCGTCCAGTGGCGCATCCAGCATGGCATCAAGGTGCACGGTCAGGCTGTTGCGCAAGGGGTCGCGGGCCTGCCCCTGAAAGGCGACGGACCAATCGAGCGCCATCCACTCCTTGATCAGCTCGGTGTTCATTGGCCCCTGCTGGCCCAGCATCAGGTAGATTTTCAGGCTCTCGTAGAGGAAATCGGTGTTGTTCATGTTGGCCTGCATCTGCTCTTCCAGACGCAGCAACAGGCGGGGCAGCAGGTGTTCGTTTAGCGCAGCGCGGTAGGACTGCCCGGCCTGGTTGCCAATGTGCTTACCCTGATAGAGGCCCCAGGTGAGGGAACGGTCTGGGCTGGGATCACCGGCAGCAGGGTTGGCAGGCATGGCGCGCAGAATGTCGAGCGCGGGCACGATGCCCGGCAGATCACTGTCCTGAATCGGGCTGCCGGGGATTTGCGCGGCGGCGGCACGATAGGCCTCGACGCTTTCTGAGGCTTCGGCCAGCAAAGCGGCATTGCCGATATAGCTGCGCGCCCAGACGGCGGTCATGCCGATGCCGCCAGCAAGGGCGGCGGCGATGGCAACGCGTTTGGTCCAGCGGTATCGGCGTTCGACTTTGTCATCGGCACTGACAAGCCCCGCCTCGGGGAACATCACGCCCTGGAACAGCCGGGTCAGGAAGAACAGAGCGGCCCGTGCCGCGCCCTGTCCCGATGGCCTGACGGCCAATCCCGAAGGTACGCGCCATTCCCATCATCAGACGGTCGATGGGCGTGCCTTCCTGCGTGCCGGATGCGAAATAGACGCCGCGCAGCAGGTGCCGTTTTTCGAAACGGTTGTCCTGAAACACTTCGCTCAGGAACGAACGGGCCGTGGCGCGCACCGAAGCAACCTGAGCCGGAAAGCTGGAAATCAGCGCACGGCGCTGATGATCTGTTTCCTGCTGCATGCGTTCCAGCGACTGCGAGTTCAACTGCGCCAGAAGACCACTGAATTCCTCGTCAAAGGCGGCAACCGGTGACACCTCGGCCTTGGTCTTTTTTGGCAGCGGCAGGGTAAAGCCCCAGACCTGTTCGCGTTCTTCCTTGCCCAGATTGTCAAAGAATTCGGTGAAGCCCGCGATCAGGTCGGATTTGGTAAAGATGATGTAGACCGGGAAACGCACACCCAGCTTTTCGCGCAGTTCGTGCAGGCGGCGACGGATCGCGGCCGCATGGCTTTTCTGGCTCGCCTCGTCCTGCAGTGACAGATCAGACAGGGAAACGGCCACAATCGCGCCGTTGATCGGCTGACGTTTGCGGTGCTTCTTGAGCATTTTGAGGAAACCGAGCCAACCGGCGTTGTCCTCGCTTTCACCACTGTCCTGTGTGGTGTACCGGCCCGCGGTGTCGATCAGGACGGCGTCGTTGGTGAACCACCAGTCGCAATTGCGCGTGCCCCGGACTCCGCCGATACTGGCGGACCCGGTGGTCTTGGCCAGCGGGAAATTCATGCCTGAATTGACCAGCGCAGTAGTCTTCCCTGCACCGGGTGGGCCAATGATGACGTACCACGGCAATTCGTACAAAGACCGCCGACCCAGCTTGGATTTACGCAGGGCCGTCAGCGCTTCGCGCATCTTGCCTTTCAACTCACCCAGTTCGGCCTTGACCAGTTCGTTTTCATCGTCCGAGGTCGTCATCGACGGACTCGACGATGTCTTCTTCCATCTGCTTTTCACGTTTGGCGCGCCGCATGATGATCAGCAGGATCGTGGTCAGCGACAGCAGCAGGATGATGGCGATGGTGATCAGACGGGACAGAACGCTGGCAAAGGGCGCACTTTCTCCAAGAACGAGGAACGGCCCGGCAAACCAGACCAGAAGGGCAAAGGCGATGGCCACGAACAGGGTGATGTTGATGCCCGCACCAAAGCGGAACAGTCTGCGAAGAATCACGTTGCATCCTCCCGAACGAGAACGATTTCAATGCGCCGGTTCTTGGCCCGGCCTTCGCGCGTGGCGTTGTCCGCGATGGGGCTTTTGTCTGCGACACCTTCGGCGGACAGACGATCCGGGTCATTGATCCGGTCCGCCAGCTTGCGCATCACCGCTTCGGCACGGGCCAGCGACAGGGCCTGGTTCGAAGGGAACCGCGAGGACCGGATCGGCACATTGTCCGAATGACCGACAATAATGATGGGCCCCGCTGTGTCGTTGAGCGCCTCGGCCACTTTGTCGAGCGGCGCGCGGAATGCATCCTGCAACACGTCCGAACCCGAACCGAACATGCCTGACCCAGTCAGACGCACAGTGATCGTCTGTTGATCCTGAAACGCCTCGACAATGCCCGCTGCCATTTCCGGCTCAAGGAAACCCTTGACCCGGTTCAACTGCGCTTCTGGCGGTGGGGGCGGCGGTGGCGGTGGGGGCGCACGGCGGAACAGCTCGGCCACAGTGCCGGAATCCAGCACCGACAATTGCCCCAGCACCCGGTCAGTGGACCGGTTCAGCACCCAGCTCAGCGACAGGAACACGGTCAGCATCACCAGTGCGACAGTGGCAGACGTGATCCAGAGCGGTTTCCAGATCGACAGCACCTTGTGCGGTTTGTCCTCGCCCTTCCAATGGGGGGACAGATCCTTTTCAACCACGCCGCGCTGGCCGCGGATAATGCGGGCCAGCCCTGCGCGGATCTGCATGTGTTTGTCGCTGCCATGCTGTTCGACGCGCAAGCGCCCCTCGAACCCAAGTGACAGGCACATGTACAGGAATTCGAGCAAATCGATATTGTTGCCGGGCTCTTTTTCGAGCCGCGCAAGAAGGTCAAAGAACCGGTCCCCGCCCACGGTTTCTTTGTGGAATGTTCCGACCATGGATTGCTGCGCCCAGATCGACTGACCGCCCCATGGGGTGTTCAGCACCACGTCGTCAAGCGTGGCACAAATCGCGTAGCGCGCGATCTTGACGTCCTGCGCATCGACCCCGGCCTGTAATGCACGGTTCTCAAACTCGCGCACTTCGGCCACAACCGAGCGGCGCAGCTTTTCCGGGTCCATGTGCTGGGCGCGGTTGCGAATGCGCGAGACCAGCGAAAACAGGGTGGCGGCAGCGGCATTGATCCGGTTCATGCCGGTCATGCCCTGTTCGACCGAGGGTTCTGTCAGGCTCGCTTCGGGTGCTTGCGCGGCGGGGATGCCCATGGGCTGGCCGGCGGGTTGTGGCGCGGCAGCAGGCGCTGCACCGAAATTCGGACTGGGCGTGGCGGCAGGTTTGGGCGAGATATCACGACGGCCACCGGGATTGGGCCGAATGACCGTGCGGTCGGCGTCATCGGGTTCTGCAAATGGGTCGTTATCGGACATATCACTCTTCCCCGTCTCTGGCGCTTAGCCCTGTCGAATGGCCCACAATTCCATCTTGAGGCCGGGAAATTCACCCGACACATGTACCGCGATCCCGCCCGAGGTCGACATCTTGCCCCAATGGGCGCTGTCGCCGTCCAGTTCGAAATAGACAACGCCCGCATGATACGGAATCTGGCGCGGCGCGACCAGCAGCGGGCGCAGCGGAATTCCGGGCAGGGCCGAGTTGACCAGCTGGCGGATTTCCTCGACGGGTCCGATCTTGGCCTGGTTCTGGAAATGGCGGCGCACGTTTTCGGCCGGGATGTCGGCCTGCACGGCCAGCACGAACCCGGCGGTGGTCAGCAACTTGCGATCGGCGATGATGCCGACGCTGATGCCGTATTTGCGCGGATCCAGCGGGATCGAAATCGCAGTCTGTTCCAGAACCGAGCTCAGATACTGGCGCAGGGTCCGGATCACTGGCTTGAACGTGTCGGTCAGGTTGTCATGTGCATATGGCGGGAATTCAGGCGCGGCCTTGTCATTGGCCATGAATGTCGCAAGCTCACCCGCAAGCCCGATGCAGGTGCGGTACAAGTCCTCGGGATGCACATTTTCGATCTTGTTCATGTGCTCGATGATGGGCTGCATCCGGTTCACGCACATCAGCAGCAGGAAATCCGAAATCTCGGCCACACCTTTGGTGCCGCCCCCTTCTGACAGACGCCCGGACAGCGCGGTCTTGCGGTGGTTCAGCAATCCGTCCAACTCGCGGGCAAAGGCGTTAAGGGCCGCGGCGGCCTGAACGTCCATGCAGGACGGGATAAAACCCTTGTCGAGAACGACCTCGCTGTCGGGTTTGACTTCGATGATCTTGGCGATGGGAATGCACAGACGATCCGCCAGATCGTCGACGGCCAGCGCAAATTGCAAACGCAGCTTGCCCACGCCCATTGTCACGGCCTTTTTGCCCGAGGACGTGACATCCGTCACTTCCAACTCGCCCGGACGCAGGCGGGCGGCGGACAGTTCGGCGCCGGTCATGTCGACCTCAAGGGCGCCCTGACGGCGTTGCGGGACGGTCAGGTAGACAACGCAGTCCTTGATACCTTCAGGCACATCCAGCGCAGGGGGTGATCTTCGGCGGCTGGAACGCGAAACACCGTGCCATCTGGCGTCAGACCCGAACAGGACGTGATGGCGAACTGGCCAAACTTCAGAACTTCTTCATCGATCTCAAGGGTATTCACACCCCACGCATAGGGCCTGACCCGGCGGGCCAGACCGGCCACCAGACTTTCGGTGTGACGGTCGGCCTGCTGAAAATGGTGGGGCTGCAGAAACAGCCCTTCTGTCCACAGCACTTTGCTGTCCCAGGCCATCAGGCGTCCCTCATGTCAATGACGTCGTTCATTTCAATTTGTCCAACTGCTCTTGGTAGGCGCGGGCGAATTCCTTGGCAAACAGCTCCTGGAAATCATTCTCGGCCTGATCGGAGATTTCTGTATACATGCTTTCGTAGATTTCCCAATAACGGGCTTTGCGGCTTTTCAGCATTCCACTCAGGCTCTTGTCCGCGCTGATCTTCTCTTCAAGCACTGCCGGATCGAGTTTCTTGAGGATACCTTTGAGGGCGGCCTCCATGCCCGTCAGCATCGCGACCTCATGTGCCTTGATGTCTTTCAGGGCCTGTTGTGCGGCTTCAGTCGCTTCGAGGTATCCGCGCGGCGTGGGCAGAACCATTGCCTCGATCGCCTGTTCGGGGCTGATCGAGAATTTCAAAGGGTTGTTGCCGCCCAGTTGCAGCATTGTCTTTTCGATGCGGAACTCGGACTTGATCGACTCGCGCGTCATCAGGATTTCACGCAGACCTTCGATGGCAATGCGCAGGACGGATCCCAGACGGCCCATCGTTGCGGGCAGGTCCTGATCCGTGACCCCAAGGTTTTCGGCCCCCAGTTGCGACAGGAAATTGCGCGAGGCTGCGTCCGGTCCGCCCATTGCGGCGGCCGGTGGCGTGGCCTGTTGCGGCGCAGCCGGGTGCGGCGACATGGGCGTCGGTGACGGGGCCACATGGGCACGGCCCGCAGGGGCGGCTGTCTGTGGTGGGATCGGGGCCTGTTGCATTGGCGCGGCAAACGGGTCTGTCGGAATGGCCGTGGCCGCACGCGGTGTCGGCGACAGAAAATCGTCATCCCAGTCGTCCGGGATCGCTGACGGGGATGCAGCGGCCTGTCGGGGCACCTGAAAATGGTCCTGCCCGGCAGCATTGTGGCTGCCGACACTGGCCCCCTGCCCGGCATAGGGGTCGGGTGCGGGGGGCAGAATGCCGTCATCCTCGCCCAAGGGCGGCAACAGCCCGTCATCGCCAACATCGTCGCGCTGCATCACGCCGGGGCCCTTGGGGGCGCCGCGCCCGACAAGCAGGTCGTCAAGGAAATCACCGCCGTCACCGGGGGCATCCAGCAGATCGGCGTTGCTGGGCGCGTTCTGGGCCGAGCCGTGGGATACAGGCGTGTCGGCCACCGGATCAGCCAGAAAATCGCCATCGTCTGCTGACGCGATGCTGACGAGGATTTCATAAGGACCAACAGACAGGATATCACCGTCATTCAGCGGCGTGGGTGTCGTGCCAAGGGCCAGCTTTCCGTAGTTCAGAAAGGTGCCGTTGGTCGAAAAATCGACAACGATCACGTTGCCGTTGTGGTCCTCGATCGCGCAATGGCGTTTGGACAATTCGCGGTTGGGATCAGGCAGCACGACATCATTCTCGTTGCCACGGCCAAGCGTCAGGCTTGGACCGTTCATCACGATAGGATCGCCATTGCCCGGAATGCTACCGGTAGACTGGAAGCGCAGTGTTATCGCCATTCTTGTGTTAGCCGCCCGTCAGAACTGTAGGTGCACCCGCAACAATCGCGCCACCAAGCGAGCACATATCCCCGATGCGCGCGGCAGGCACTTTGCCGATCAGCACGGTCATGGACCCCTTGGCGATCGGGTGTGGGGGAAAGTTGGCCGCAGGGGGCGCAATCAGCCCAAGGCACATGTCCGTGACCCGCGCCGCTGGCATCTTGCACACCAGAACGGTTGGGCAACAAGGCGGCATGATCGGCAAAGGAGACCCCAAAGTGCAGGGACCGGTATGCATGTCTGCAAGGCGGGCTTGGGGGGGCCGGGCATCAGGCAGTTCCTTCCTTGGTTGTCTTTTCGGTTTCTTCAGCCAACTGTATCTTGCCATTGCCACCGCGTGCAATGTCGAGCGCCCGATCTATCGTTACTTCAAAGCATCGGGCCGGAGTCGGGCCGACTTTCAAGGTTTTGAGGTTCATACCAAAGCAACAGGCAGACACCACCCCAACGGGGGCAGCAATATCAGCCATATCGCCTTCGCCAAGGTTTCCGGGGGCATAGTAGGCGGCCGTGGCGCAGGCAGCGGACTTGTCACCCGAAGACTCGTTTTCCAGAACAACGCGCAGTCGCTCACGGTTTTCGACACTCTGGTTCAAACACCCAAGCTTCGGAGGCGGTCAGGCATGCGCTCTTCTCGCCTTCCTCCAGTATGTCGCGACCGGCAATACAGGCCCACCACACGCATTCGCGTGGCGGCAGTGACACGGACAGCAGCCGCAGAATATCGACCGGCGCCTCGGCGGCTTCCAACTCTTCGAGAACGGTCTGTACCGATGCGTTGGCCGGTGACTTCAGCTTGGTCTTGAGCTTGGCATTGGCGGCCGCCAGCAACCGCGCGGCGGGCTGATCCGGATTTTCTTGAGGTTTTCAAATCGTTTGGACATTACTTACCTCAGTTGATCATGGTTGTGCCGCCGTCAAGCGTCAGCACGGCATCTGCCGATACGGTTGTCATCGGAGACGCCACGTCAACCGTTGCCTCGCCTTCTACCGTGACCATGGTGCCTGATATGGTGATCCCGGACATGTCGATCACAATAGAGTTGCCACCCACCGTTAACGAGATTTCCGTGCCTGCCTCGATGGCTATCGACCCCGCGGTTGTCTTGAGTGAGTAGTCACCCGAAGGCAGGGTATGATCCTCGTTGCCGCTTGACACTTCGCGGGTCACGTCGCCGTCGGTGATCGTTTGCGTGTAGTTGCCGGTGATGGTCTGTTCGGCCTCGCCCTCGATCGTTTCGGTGTGGTCCGTCTTGATAAAGATTTCCTGATTGCCCGTATCCACGGAAAAGATGTGGTCGCCGGTTTCAATCGTTTCGGTCTTGGTGTGATAGATGTTCTGGGTCAGATCGCCCGGGTCCATCTTGTCATGACCGATCTTCACAACTGCATTGTTCTCGATGGTCTGGAAATAGTCCTTTTCCGAGTGCATGCGGATGAATTCCTCATCCTTTTTGTCCTCGAACACCAGTTCGTTGTAATTGCTGGCGGCACCTTCCTTGGTGGACCGGGTCTTGATCCCGGTTTGGGTCTTGTTGGCATCAAGCGCATAGGGCGGCATTGTGTCGGCATTATACAGCATACCCGTGCAGATCGGGCGATCCGGGTCGCCTTCTTCAAACTGGATGACAACTTCCTGACCGATCCGGGGAATGTGGATCATGCCCCAGTTCTTGCCGGTCCACGGCATGACGCAACGCACCCAGCAGGTCGTGTTTTCGTTGTTCTCGCCCAGACGGTCCCAGTGGAACTGTACTTTGATGCGGCCATATTGGTCGGTGTAGATTTCCTCGCCGGACGGGCCGGTGACAACGGCGGTCTGCAGACCCATCGAACGGGGCCATTTCGTGACTTGCGGCGCGCGGAACTGTTCGCTTTTCGGGATCACATCGAACACGATGCGGTAGGTGTCGGTGTTGTCCTCGTCCACGGGCAACGTGCTGTCAAACAGCGGCTTCTTCGTCTCTGCATCTTCGTAATCCGTTTCGATCTGCAGATGGTGCACGGCGCGGGTGACAAGGTAGTCGATGTTGTTGGACTTGCGCGGATGATCGACCAGTTTGAAGGTCTGCCCGGCACCCAAGGTACGTACGTTCCCGGCCCCGCGCGACAGCTTGTGGCGCACAGCTTCGGCTTCCATACGCACTTTGACAAAGGCATCGTCCACGCCCGGCGTCCGGTTGTGCCCGGGATACATGTAGTGCTCAAAGCTCTTTTTGTTGTGGTCCCCCTTGGGCATGGTTTTGACTTTTTTCAGCTCGGTCTTGGGCTTGTCAAAATCATAGTCTTCCATGGTGACCTTGCCGCTGGTCACAACGGTGGTCTCACTCCAGTCAAAGATGTGATCGTTGTCGCGGCGATATTCGCCACCTTCCTTGAAGGCAAAGTCGATCTTGGCAGCTTTGGGGGTGGGCTTGTGGGCACTGATGCTGTCGGCCAGCACCATCTTCAGTTTCTTGTCGTCCTGAATGAAGTAGTAATAAATTCCTTCTTCTTCCATCAGACGCGAGATGAATTCGAAATCGCTTTCGTTGTACTGCACACAGTAGGTGCGCGCCTTGTAGCTGCCTGTCGTCTCCTGTTTGACGTCTGACCAGAAGCCGTAGGGGTCCATCACCTGTTTGATGATGTCCAGAACGTGCAATTCCTGAAAGATGCGGTTTTCACGGGTGCGGGTCAGGAACCACAGCCACGGACGCACTTCGGCCACGAAATGCGACATCCCCTGATAAAGACCAACGTAATCGACGGACACGCAGGTCCCGGTAAAAAACCGGTCCTCGTCGTCTTCGTCCTTTTGACCCAGATGGATGGTCGAACCAAGAATGTCCTGCAGGTCCAGCGCCTCGTTGCTGGACAGGAACTCAACGGTGGTTTCCGTCAGGGTGCTCAGTCCCTCGATGATACGCGCATTCTTCAGGTTGACTGGCGTGGACGTATATGTGCCCTCCATCCAGACCTTGCGGCCTTCAAGCTCAAGTTCCCTATCTGCCATTTCAATTCTCCTTGGCCCTAACGTGGGCCTTATTCGTCCGCTTCAATCAAATACTTATCTTCACGCAATCTCTTGACGATCTCGGGATGGATCACCCAGCAGGCCGCCAATGAAAAGTCTTCGCCAAGGATGCGCTTGGCGTCAAAAATGGTGTCAAAGTTCACGCACAGAATGGGTGTTGGAAATTCCCCATCCGCCAGCAAAAGCTGGTTCAGGAACTCGTCACCTTTATACACGTAGTAACTGCGTTTCTCGATTCCCAACAAAATGATCGGGGGTTCGTCCCCGTCGCCGGGGCCTTTTCCTGGTATTCCGTTCAGTGCGTTCATTCAAAGGCCCTCCAGCAAGGCGGCAAGCTCCGGATCCATTTCGTCATCATCGTCGTCTGATGCGTCGTCATCGTCGTCGTCAAAGCCCGCCAGCAGATCATCCAGTGACGTGTCATCGTCCCCGTCATCTGTCGGCGTATCATCCTCAAGCCCGGCGAGCAGATCGTCAAGCGATGTATCGTCGTTTGCGGCATCGTCGTCATCGCCGACGGTCGCGTCAATCTCCACGTCCAGATCAGGCGATTTGGGCGCCTTGCGCGGGGCGGGCACCGCATCCTGCCGAGGGGCCTGCAATCGTGTCGCCCCCAAGCGAACGGAACGATCCAAGCCGGATGGCATTGCGCCCCTTCATCCACAAGACGGGCATATATCCACGCCCAAGTGTAGCCTGCGCGGGATCACTTGTCAGGTTGCGTTCTGTACACGGTAGCGCGACCTGATCCCCATAGCGGTCATTGACATAAGTAAACGGCAGATCATCCAGCGTCATCATCGACCCAAGGTCCATGGCCTTGCCGTCTTTCTTGTAGGTCGCCGCCAGCAGGATGGCGATCAGCACAACGGGATTGGCCCACAACATGCCTTTGAGGCCGGTCTTGGGCGAGAATTCCTCATACTCGAACGCATAGACCGGGTCGGATTTGGCACCATAGGGCTGGCGCAACAGGAAGCGGGGCGAGGCAAGGGCGACATAAGCCGCCTCCGGCATCTTGCGCAGCGTGTCCCAGTTCTTGGCCACCAGCGGATGCCGGTCCTCGGGGTCGGTGTCGAGATAGTTGGGCGACATCGCTGAAAAGAACGGCGCATCCACATGCAAACCCACCTGCCCGATCCGGGCCAGCAACTCCGCATGGGGCGGCGTTTCCTCAAACGTATAAAGCCCGAACAGCGCCGAAAAGCCGCCTGCCCCTTCCTCCGGCTCCAGCACATCGGTGACCAGCTTGAACAGCCCGCTTTCCGACAGATCCTCTTGTGCGGCAAGATCGGCGGCCAGTTCTTCGGCCGACACATCGTAGAGCACGATTTCCAGCTTCACATCCGTCTCGATCCGCCGCGCCAGCAGATCAAGCGAGCGCCACTGCGCTTCAATCGCTTGGAATTCGGGATGGTGCAGGATCAGGTTCATCGCAGAACTCAGCGCTTCGTCCACTGCCGCCTGCATCGCTGCAGCACCGGCATCCGGGGCCTTGACCACGTGGGGCCCGATGATCTGCGCGATCAGTTGATCGGCTGGGCCCAATTCGGTCAGCGTGCCGCGCGTGTCCCCGATCAACGCCTGAAAATCGCTGAGTTTGAGGTTGGTGGGCATCGACGACCCGGCAGATTTCTTGGGCAGCTTGATCGGCGTCGCATAGGTTTCGGACCACGACTTTAACTGTTCCACGGCCTTGTCGGCCATCGACCCGACGCCAAGTTGGCGGCGCACGCCCGAGATGGCGTCGAACAGCTCGACATTGTCATAAAGCTCGTCAGGGTGCAGGTCGTCCATCTCACCCAGCTTGATCTCGACACCCGTGCCGCCCTCACCGATGGGCAGGACCAGCGTGGTGCCAAAGCCTTCGATGACCTCGTCAATGGTGTCGACATCCAGCGGGATCGCCTTGCGGTTGGCCAGCGCCTCGCCCGTTTCCATCAACCCGCGCGCGGCTCGGCCCGTAAAGTCGCCAAAGACGGCCATGCGGAATTTCGTGCGGTTCAGGTCCGCGCGGCTCGGTCGTGGCAGGCTGATCATGCCAAAGGGCGATTGCGTCGGCCCGGTGTCTTCGGGTGTTTCGGCTTCGGCATTCTCTGGTTCGTCGGCCTCTGTCACGCTGTCATCGTCACCTTCCAGCTCGCCCAACAATGCGGCCAGATCATCATCGCCCTCGTCTTCCGCGTCGCTGTCATCGTCCAGACCCGCCAGCAGCGCATCCAGATCGTCGTCCCCATCCGCGTCGTCATCGCCGGCGTCATCATCATCCAGACTGGCCAGCAGGGCATCCATATCATCATCGGATGCGTCCTCATCCCCATCAGGTGCATCGCTGTCGTCATCTGTATCCAGACTGGCCAAAAGCGCGTCCATGTCGTCGTCAGACGAGTCTGTGTCCGTTGTGTCGTCTTCTAGACCTGCAAGTATGTCGTCTAAATCGTCGCTCTCTTCGCCACTGTCGTCAGGCGCGTCCAAGCCCGCCAGCAGCGCGTCCATGTCATCGTCCGATGTGTCCGTGTCCGCGTCATCGCTGTCCAGCCCTGCGAGGATATCGTCCAAATCGTCATCACTGTCATCGCTCTCGTCGGGTGTCTCCAACCCGGCGAGTAAAGCGTCCACGTCGTCCTCAGCCGCTTCAGGCGCGGCGTCATCCGTATCGAGCCCGGCAAGGATGTCGTCCAGATCATCGCCATCCGTATCCGCGTCCTCATCCGTCTCCAGCGCGCCCAGAATGTCGTCAAGATCATCCTGTGCATCCTCCTCTGGTGCCGGGGCATCGAGGTCAGCCAGAATGTCATCGAGATCGTCGGTGTCCTCGGCTTGCGCCTCAGGCGCATCGAGGCCCGCCAGTACATCGTCTGCCGCGTCTTCGGTTTCCACAGCTTCCTCGGGTTCATCGAGGCCCGACAGGATGTCGTCGAGATCGTCTGTCTCTGCTGGTTCCTCGGCGGGCGAGTCGAGACTTGCAAGCACATCACCAACATCATCGCCGACGTCCTCTGCCTCATCCGGTGTGTCGAGACCCGAAAGGATGTCTTCCAGGTCGTCCGCCCGTTCGGTTTCCTCGGCTGGCGAGTCGAGGCTTGCAAGAACGTCCCCGACCTCGTCATCTTCTTCCGTGGCCTCGTCGGGTGTATCGAGACCCGACAGGATATCATCCAGATCGTCCGTCTCTTCCGGCTCTTCGGCGGGTGCATCCAGCCCGGCAAGCACATCACCAACATCGTCGCCGTCGTCCTCGGCCTCGTCCGGCGCATCAAGGCCCGACAGGATGTCATCAAGATCGTCGGCTTCGTCCGCGTCCTCGACGGGTGCATCTAACCCTGCGAGCACATCGCCGACTGCATTACCGTCATCTTCGGCGTCCGGCTTCGCTTCTATGCCGCCCAGCACATCGTCTAGGTCGGTGTCCTCGACCTCCGCGACCTCGGGCTCTTCCAGCGCGCCCAGAATGTCGTCCGAGGTGTCCTCTTCGACGGTCTCAGCCACCTCTTCGATACCCGCAAGGACATCGGCGGTGGTGTCTTTCTCCGGTGTGTCTTCGATCTGCTCGATACCGGCCAGCACATCAGCGGCTGTGTCCTCCTCCGGGGCATCTTCAACCTGCTCGATACCGGCAAGAACGTCGGCGGTTGTATCGTCCTCGGGCGCATCTTCGACATGTTCGATCCCGGCAAGAACGTCAGCGCTTGTGTCCTCTTCGGGTGTGTCTTCGACTTCCTCGATGTTTGCGAGGACATCGGCGGTCGTGACCTCCTCCGGAGCCTCGTCCACTTGTTCTATGCTCGCAAGGACATCGGCGGTGGTATCTTCTTCCGGCGCCTCCTCGACCTGCTCAATACTCGCAAGAACATCGGCGGTGGCGTCCTCTTCAGGAGCGTCCTCGACTTGTTCAATCCCGGCGAGCACGTCGGCAGTGGTGTCTTCCTCGGGGGTCTCCTCGACATTTTCAATGCCTGCAAGAATGTCAGAAGCGGTGTCTTCCTCAGGTGTGTCGACAACCTGCTCAATTCCAGCAAGGACGTCTGAAGTCGTGTCCTCTTCCGGCACGTCCTCGACCTGTTCAATGCCAGCGAGCACATCGGCAGTGATGTCTTCTTCGGGTGCGTCTTCGACTTGTTCGATGCTCGCGAGAACGTCGGCGGTTGTGTCCACTTCAGGCTTGTCCTCGACCTGCTCTATTCCGGCAAGGACGTCGGCAGTCTTATCTTCTTCAGGCACGTCTTCGACATGCTCGATGCCCGCGAGAACATCAGCGGCTACGTCTTCTTCCGGCACGTCCTCAACCTGCTCGATACCTGCAAGGACGTCCGCCGTTGTGTCCTTTTCCGGCGCATCCTCTACCTGTTCGATCCCAGCGAGCACATCGGCGGTGGTGTCTTCTTCCGGCGCATCTTTAACCTGCTCAATGCCTGCCAGAACGTCAGCAGTGGTGTCCTCCTCGGGCACATCTTCGACCCGTTCAATACCGGCGAGCACATCCGCGCTCGTGTCTTCCTCGGGCGCATCCTCCACCCGGTCGATCCCGGCAAGGACATCGGCGGCTTCGTCGGTTTGGGGGGCGTCCTCGGGCGTGATGGCACGCAAGGAGTCCAAGGCGTCATCCATGGCTGCTGCGGCACCGACGCCTGCGGTCAGGGACTTCAGCAGTTCGGGTTTGCCAAGGATTTCCTCGATGAGCGCTTCGGCCCCTGCCTTGCCGTCCATATAGGTCATCAGGTTGGACAGTTGGGTGCGCGCCTCAAGCAGCGGCTTGAGGAGTATCGACATTTTCAGCAATCGCGGCCGGGCTGAAATCCGACATTTTGTTGAAGGTCAGATCGACGGCCAGGTTGCCCTCTCCTGTCAGGGTGTTGGGCACGGTGAAGGCGGCGCGCGGGGCCATCGACTTCATCCGCTCGTCAAAGTTGTCGACGTCGATCTCAAGGAACTTGCGGTCGGCAATCGACGGTTGGGGAACCTCGGACTTGCCCGCAAGGTCAGACATCACACCCATCACAAAGGGCAATTGCACCTTCTTCTCGGCGCCATAAAGCTCCACGTCGTATTCTATCTGGACGCGGGGGGCGCGGTTGCGGGCTATGAACTTCTGGGAACTCATGCGCCACCTTCCCGGGCTTTGCGCAACTCTTCACTCAGGGCGTCGACCTTGGCGGTCAGCTCAAGCACATGGGCGTCGACCTGATCGGTTTCCTGACGAACCAGCGCGCGCAGCTTTTCGAACTCGGCCTCGGTCTCTTCCTCCACGGCGGACTGCATGGTGTTGACCAGCAGACCGATGAACAGGTTGAGCACCGAAAACGCGGTGATCACGATGAAGGGCACAAAGAAGGCCCACGCCGTCGGATACACTTCCATAACCGGGCGCACGATGCCCATGGACCAGGATTCAAGAGTCATGATCTGGAACAGGGAATAAAGAGATCGGCCAAGGGTGCCGAACCATTCATCAAAGCTGTTGCCATACATGATCGTGGCCATGACGCCAAAGACGTAGAACACGATCGAGATCATGACGATCACAGCACCCATGCCCGGCAAGGCATCCAGCAGCGCCTGAACAACCGCACGCATCTGCGGGATAACGGACAGCAATCGCAAGGCCCGAATGACGCGCAGACCGCGCAAAGCAGACAGACCGGCCGTCGCAGGCAACAGGCCCACGGACACAACACCAAGATCAAAGATGTTCCACGAGTTGCGGAAAAAGCTCAGACCATAGGCATAGAGTTTCAGCAGCAATTCGATCACGAAGATGGTCAGGACCGTCTTGTCGATCACACGCAGCACACCGCCAAAGTTGGCCTGCGCCCAGTCTGACGTGCTGATGCCAAGCGTGATGGCGTTGAAAATGATCAACGTCATGATCGCGTTCACGACGCGGTCTTCCTCAAGAAAGGCGCGCAGCCGGGCACGCGCAGACCCGTTATGCGAGGCTGCTGCCAACTCTTCGGTTTTGCCTGATCCTTCGGTCATTGCATCTCCATCCGGTCGGTAATTCGACCTATTTCAGATCTTTCTGAACAGCCTTGAACGCCTTTTGCAGGCCCTGCATTTCCTTCACGGCGGTGTCAGCCGTCTTTTGCAGACCCTTCATCTTGTTGAACTCGCTTTCGGCCATCTTGGCCTTGTGGCCGTCCATTTTGCCGTCCTTGAGGTCCTTGGCATATCCGACGAGGGCCGCGGTCATCTTGTCGATGTCCTTGTCCAGCTGTTGCAGCGGGCCAAGCACCTTCTTGTCCATGACCTTCTTGCCAAAGGCCGACACTTCACCCTTGGGATTGTCAGCCATCTTCTTGCCGTTTGCAGACAGATACTTGGCGACATTCTGGGCGGTCTTGCCGGTGTCATTGAGAATCTTGAGGGCCTCGGCGATCTCTTTCTTGGCCGATTCCTGGGCGGCTTTGACGTCCTTGCCGCCGGATTCCGCCTGATGGATGCTCTTGGCAGAAGTGATGGCAATCTCCAGCGGCGCGCTGAACACCTTGTCGGCCTCCAGCCGTCCGACTTCCGCCATTGCCTTCTTGCCAAGGGCCAGCCCGGCCTTGGCATCGGCCACACCGGATTCCAGCTCTTCGAGGGCGGTTGAACACTTCTCTTCGATCTCGGACTGGCTGGTCTTGATGGCCAGTTTGACGGCGGCAATCACCTTGTTGTGCTCTTTGGGCGACTTGGCTTTGTCGGCCAGCTTTTCCGCGTCGGAAATGCGGTTCGCGAGGATCTGCAATTCGGGACGGACAAGGGCCGGCAGCGCGTTTTTCAGCTTGCTGTCATTCCACTTGGCCGGGTTCAGTTCGACCTTCTGAGAATAGGTGATCTTCTTGGGGAACAGCTTGACGATGTCTTTTTCAGAGTTCACCCACTTGATGAGCTCGCCCTTCATCTCCTTTTGCCATGGAACTTCCAGTTTTGCGGTCATTGCCTTGTTTCCGTCAGCAGCCATCTTTTGATCCTCTGTCAAATCGTGTTTCGTTTACTGCAACGCAGTCCGGTGTCAGGCCGCGTAGCATAGTTTTCAGTGCGTCCTAGCGGATCGGGTCCAGACCAAAGTTCCCGACCAGATCCTTCATCCGCTTCGTCAGTTTGGAGTCTTTTTTCGCCTTGATCAGATCGTTCAGGCGCTTGACCTCCTTGTTGGCCGCAGCGACTGTCGCCTTGTCCTTGGATTTCAGCTTTTTGTCCTGCTTCTTCAGCGACGCCTCAAAGGCCTTGATGTCGGCATTGAGCGCGTCGTAGTCATCCTGATCCGTCGGCGCGACCGACTTCTTGGAGCCATCCGCATTTGTAAACGCGGTGCCCGGAAGACCGGAAACCTTGCATTTGATCCCCTTCTTCTTGAGCAGGTTCCAGACCTTCATCGCAAAGGGTGCATAGTCGTAGTCATCCGATGGCGGCACGCCGCCCGCCGCGGTAAAGCAGCCCGACAGCAAAACGGTGCCCTTGAAATCCTTGGACAGGTTCTTGGACTTGTCGCTTTGCTCGGTCAGCAGGGCCACGATCTGTTCGGGCGTCTTGCGACCCAGCTTGGTGCCGACGGTTTTGCCCTGCTCCTTCACTCGGCTGCCATGGGCGGCCAGAATGACGGTGCCGGTTGTGACCTCACCAAAGTCGGCATCCGTTGTGTCCACCGCACTGACCTTGAACTTCTTGGCCTGCTTGGCGACGGCGCCGTTGATGACGCGCGTGTCGCCATCATTGTATTTGTCGACCAGCTGCTTGTAGACGGGATCCTTATAGACGGCATCCACATCGCCTTTGTGTTTGGCGAGCAGCTTGTCAGCGGCTGCTTCTATGATCTGAAAGTTCTTTTTGGTCAGGTTGACGACCACATTGGTCTCGTTGGACAATTCCGCCTCCAACTTGGTCCAGCCTTTGCGGATCACCTCTGTCTTGTCGAAATTGATCGGCGGCTTGCCGGATTTCGAGGGGGCAGCAGGCCGGTGATCGTGGCTGACATGTCGCCCTTGGTGTCGATCCCGGCGACGACCTTCAGCTCGGGCGCCATTCCCAGTTCCTGGGCCAGGGGGCTGTTACGGGACTTTGCCAGAATCTCTGCGGCTTTCTTGATCGTGGTTTGCGCCTTTTTCAGGCCGGGCAACTTGATGCCCTGCGCCTGCATGCCGTTTGTTTTGAGGTATTTGCCCAGCTCGGTTGCAATTGCGGCAACATCTGCCTTGTCGACGTCAACACCGCCGCCAGAACCCATGAAAATCGTCTTGTACTGCATAGCCATCGTAATTCCCTCCTTAGAAAATAATCAGCTCAGTCAAAGGCGTATGTGAAGTTCCCATCCGCCACATCGATAGAGACCTTGGCGATCTCTCCTCCCTCCATCATTGTGCGCAGGAACGAGGCCGAAATGTCGGGCAACATGGTGTTGGTGACAATCGCGTCGATCATGCGTCCGCCGCTTTCAAGTTCCTGACAACGATCCACGATTTCCTGCACCACGGCGTCCGAATATTCGAACGGTACACCATGGGCCGCCTCGACCCGCTTTTTGATGCGGTTCAGTTGCAGCACGGTGATCTTGCCGATCATGTCCGGGCTCAGTGGATAATACGGGATCGCGACCAGACGCCCAAGCAGCGCGGGCGGGAACACCTTCAGCAGCGGCTCGCGCAGGGCTTTCGCCATGCTCTCGGGGTCCGGCATCAGTTCGGGGTCGGCACACATGTCCATGATCAAATCGGTCCCTGCATTCGACGTCAGAAGGATCAGCGTGTTCTTGAAATCGATCACGCGGCCCTCGCCGTCTTCCATCACTCCCTTATCAAACACCTGAAAGAAGATTTCATGCACATCAGGATGCGCTTTTTCTACTTCATCAAGCAAAACAACCGAATATGGCTTGCGCCGCACGATCTCTGTCAGCACGCCACCCTCGCCATATCCGACATATCCCGGAGGGAGCGCCTTTCAGCGAGGAGACCGTATGGGCCTCCTGATACTCTGACATGTTGATGGTGATGACGTTCTGCTCACCTCCGTAAAGGACTTCGGCGAGCGCCAGCGCGGTTTCGGTCTTACCCACACCGGAGGGTCCCCGCCAGCATGAAGACCCCGATGGGTTTGGACGGGTTGTCGAGCCCTGCGCGCGACGTCTGGATGCGCTTGGCGATCATCTTCATCGCGTGGTCCTGACCGATGACGCGCTTGGCCAGATGCTCTTCGAGGTTCAGAACGGTTTCGATCTCGTCCTTGACCATGCGGCCCACAGGGATGCCGGTCCAGTCGCCGACAACCGATGCCACGGCCTGATGATCGACAATGGGCAGGATCAGCGGGTTGTCGCCTTGCTGCGCGATCAGGGCGGCGTTCTTCTCTTTCAACTCGGTCATGATCGCGGCGCGATCCGCGTCCGACATGGCCGCATCTTCCGGCACTTCGGTCTCGGCCGCTTCGTCTGCGGCGATGCCCTCGCGGGTATGCGTCTCTTCCACCGGCTGACCGGCGGCGCGCAGCTTGGCGCGCAACTCGATGATCTCCGTGACCAGCGTCTTTTCCGCCTCCCAGTTGGCCTTGAGGCCGACAAGGCGTTCTTCTTCCTCGGCCTTTTGGGCCTCGATATTGATGCGGCGCTCGCCCACGTCATAACCCGCAGTTTCATCGCGCCCGATGATGTCCAGTTCGGTCGTCAGGGATTCGATGCGGCGCTGTGAATCGTCCACTTGGGCAGGCACAGCGTGCTGGCTGACGGCAACCCGGGCACAGGCAGTGTCGAGCAGGCTGACGGATTTGTCCGGGCAGTTGGCGCGCGGGGATATAGCGGGCCGACAGGGTCACGGCGGCCTCGATGCCCTCGTCCAGCACCTGCACCTTGTGGTGCTTTTCCAGCATGCCCGCGATCCCGCGCATCATCAGGATGGCCTTGGGAATGTCGGGTTCCTCGACTTGCACCACCTGGAAACGGCGGGTCAGGGCGGGGTCCTTTTCGATGTGCTTCTTGTACTCGGCCCAGGTCGTGGCACCGATGGTGCGCAACGTGCCGCGCGCCAGCGCCGGTTTCAGCAGGTTGGCGGCATCGCCGGTCCCGGCAGCGCCCCCTGCCCCGACCAGAGTGTGGGTTTCATCGACGAACATCACGATGGGCGTGGTCGATGCCTGCACTTCATCAATGACCGAGCGCAAGCGGTTCTCGAACTCGCCCTTCATCGACGCACCTGCCTGCAACAGACCCACATCCAGCACCAGCAGACGGACATCGCGCAGCGCGGGCGGAACGTCACCGCGGGCGATGCGCAGGGCGAAGCCTTCGACCACAGCTGTCTTACCAGCACCCGCCTCACCAGTCAGGATCGGGTTGTTCTGACGGCGGCGCATCAGCACGTCGACGATCTGGCGGATTTCCTCGTCACGACCGACGATGGGGTCAATCTCTCCATTGCGGGCCTGTTCGGTCAGGTCGGTGCAGAACTGATCCAGCGCCTCACCGCCCTCCTGCCCGGGTTTCAGCGCGCCCGACGCTTCGCCGGGTTCCGCACCGCCACCGGTGACCGATCCATCCTGCGGACGCATCGCGTCTTCGGGTGAACCATCGGTGATCTTGTGAAACTCGTCCGCCAGATCGTCGGGTTTGATGCTGGCAGAGTCGGCGAAATCGATGTCAGGATGTTCTTGAGGTTCGGCGTTTCAAGCATACCCAGAATGATGTGACCCGTGCGCACCTGATTGGAAGAATAGAGCAGCGAACCCCAGACCCATGCGCGCTCCATCGCATCCTCAAGATGGGAAGAGAGGTCGCTGACAGAACTCGCGCCACGCGGCAACGCATCCAGTGCGGCGGTGATCTCTTCGGCGATCTTGCTGGTGTCGAGCTTGTAGTGATCGATGATCTGATGGATGTCGCTGTTCTGATTGTTCAGGATCTGGTGCATCCAGTGCACGATCTCGACGTAAGGGTTGCCCCGCATCTTGCAGAACACGGTGGCGCCTTCGATGGCTTTGTATCCAAGGGTGTTCAGCTTGCCGAACAATGCTACGCGGCTGATCTCTGTCATTTAGGTTGTCCCTTCCATCATTGGCGCGGTCTGGGCGTTTGGCTCCAGATACAAATCATCCGCATCTTTTTTCTTGTCTTGTCCCCGACCCAGCTGGTCTGACCCAGCCGGACGGTTTCACCCAGTTTGGGCTTGGGTACATCGGCAGCCCGCAGCACCAGGTTCAAATCCCAGTCCAGCGCGTCGCCGACATAGTTGCGCACAATGGCACGCAGCCGCTCAAGCGACCCGGTGCCGGGCAGCAGGCGCTGGTATTCGTCATAGCTGAGCGGACCGATGCGCAGGCGGAACTTGGCAGACCGGGTCCAGACCCGCTCGCCCACGGATGCGGTGCGCCCCAACTGCGTGGGGCTGCCCATTTGCCAGCGATCGTCCGGTTCCAGCTCAAGCCAGCAGCCGACAAATTGCTCGACCTCGACCTTGGCCCCGAAAAAGGACTGCAGGATCGATTGCAGGCCTTCTGCGTTTTTGGTGCCCTGCGACAACAGTCCGGCAAAGTGACGCTTGGCCAGATCGGGCATCGCGTCCTTGGTGCGCATCTTGTCGGCGTGAAAACCACCGATGGCCGCAACCTTACGTTCGAAATCATCCCGCTCGCCGCGATCAAAGCTGGGGGCAGGTTCGCCCGACCGCCACGCCCGATAAAACAGCGTCGTCATGCGATGGGTCAACATATCCGCAAACGCGACCAGCGTGGGGTCCCGGTGATGGCGAATACGTTGCGACGCGAACTCGGTGAGGTGCAGCGGCAGTGGACCGTTCGGACCAAACAGTCCGAAAAAGCGGTTGATCATCCGCCCCGGTTTCTTGCCCTTGGGCGGCGTGAATTCGGCAATGGCGGATGGGGGGAAGCGCAAATCAGCCACCTGGCCAAACCGCACCTTGTCCTCGCGCGGGCGGCGCGACTCGCCGATGCGGGCCGTATCCGGGTACGCCGCTTCCAGCACCCGAAAGGCGTGGAAGAAGTGATATTTTTCAGGAGCCTCGCTCAGCCGCTCTAGATGCGTTAGAGGATCCGTCCCAGACCGGTTTCCGGTCGCCATCGGGTAATCTCCCCACGCTGTTGGGTGACAAGCACCGTTTCGGTAAAACTGTTCAGAGACACATATTTGTGGAAAAACCGCTCAAGCACGGCGCCCATGGCATAGGCGCTGGTGCCCTCGAAAAAACTCTCATCGAAGGTGATTGACACTTCAAGGCCGCGCACGGCGGTGGACAGCACCTCATCGGCCATGCGGCGCACGATGGGGCGGGTCGACACGGCAGACAGACCCTCAAGCTGCTTTTCCAGCACTTTGTTGCCGGATGGGACATAGATGCCGATCAGCTCGCGCAATGTGGCGGCGCTGTCGGTGGCATCGCTGTCGGCAATGGACAGGTAGTTTAGGGACAGATGCGAGATCAGACGCCACGCCGTATCCCCCTGCCCCAGTGACGGGCGGGGCCGGGTCGGGCTGACGGGCGTGGTGATATGGGCCACCGGGCCACCGCCGGGCAGATGGAATACATCCTTGGCACCGGTCGGCAAAAGCAGGAGGCAGATCACGGTTGGTCACCATCGCCTGCACGGCAAGCTGATCAAGCTGCGTGCCAAAGGGGGCCTGCGCGCCATCAACCAGCGTTACATAGGTTTCCGAGCCGAGATAGGAGGTGCGCACACCCTTGAGGCGTTCTTTTCGGCGCGCTGACGCATCTTGCGGGTCTGAGTGTAATAAGTGGCGTGTGTTTCGCCTGCGGCCGTCAGATCATCGGCGGAATAGAACGGGCGGAATTGCACGTCATCCTCACCCTCGCCTGAAATGCCAACCACGGAGTCGAGCGCGAATATCTCGTAATCCAGCGGCGCGGTGCGGTCCGCGACCACGTGATGTTCGGCCACAGCAGGGCTGATGTGAACGCGGTCGCAGCGCTTGTGAAACAGGTTCACGGCAGGCGTCGCATTGAGGGTAAAGGCCTCGGGCGTGACGCCCGAAGCAATCTCGGGATCGCCGTTGCGCAGCAGAATGTAGATGTCGACATCCGCGCCCTTGGCCTTGTTCAGGGCCATGGACAGACCCGTCAACTCGACAAAGTGATAGCGTTCGGGCATCGCAAAATATTCCTGCAACAACCGGTAGCCATCAAAGCTGCGCTGGGGCGTGGGCAGCAGCGCCTCTTCCCGGTCATAGCCGCGCGGGATCACGCCGCCAGCCGGTAAATCGGCCACCCAGTCAGCGCGCCGGTCGGTCGAACGACCAAGGATGCCGGTCACCTGCGTGCTCAGCAACTCGTGCAGTTCCCAGTTCTTGCCCTCGCTGCCGTTGAGGAACAGCAGCAGGTTGTCGAGGGACAGTTCCGAAATCGGCTGGTCGGCATGGCGGGCCAGACGTAAGCGAATGCCAGCGCGGGCCTCGGTTTCGCGGGCGACACCGGCGGCGACCAGTTCACCGCGCCCGTCGATATACTCGGCCTCGGTGATCTTGATAGGCCACATGCGCACGTCTTTCGAGGTGCGGAACACACATGGGGTGGTGTCATCCTCGCCCAGCACAGAGCGCAGTTCTGATCCACGCTCAATCACATAGCCGTCTTCAAGGGCGGCGTTCTGCATGTCTGGCTCAAAGGCGGCGATCATCATCGACGGCTGCGGGCAGAGGTAATGCGGATAGATGATTTCCAGCAGATGCGAGGTCAGCGCGGGATATTGCAGCTCAAGCTCAAGCTGCACACGGGCGGACAGGAACGCGACACCTTCCAGCAAGCGCTCGACGTAAGGGTCGACCACCTCGACACCGTCCATGCCCAGACGGGATGCGATCTTGGGAAAGGCCTCCGCAAATTCGGCCCCCATGTCGCGCATGAATGCCAGTTCGCCCTCGTAATGTTTCAGCAGTCGGGTATCCATGGCGGGGTCAGCCGATCCTTTCCAGCTCAAGCTCTCCGGTGGTGACGTCGACCTGGCTGCGCAAATACAGCTCGATCGGCAAAGGTTGGGCCCATGTCGGCGCGGATATCAAAGGACACAACCGACTGGCGGTTGACCTCGTCGGCGCGCAACTTGACGGTCAGCGATCCGGGATGAATGCGGGGCTCGTAACTCTGAACGGCGGCGACGATAGATTTGCGCATCAACTGGGCACGTTCAATCGTGGAATAATCGCCCGCGATGTCGGTGATGCCATAGTTCAGTACGGATTTGGCGGTGTTGGGATACACCTCTTCGTCGATGATGCTGTCATTGTTCGAGGTGTTGAGCAGCCAGCTCAGGTCGCGTTGCAGAATGTCGCGCAACTGGCGCAGATCGATGACGCGGCTGTCACGGGTTTCCTTCACCTCGAACGGATCGTCATCGGTCAGACGGTCCAGAAGGGACGGCTGCAGACGTTCGGCGATCATGCGGTCAGACATGGATCAGCCCTCGTCCTCATGCGCCTGTTCGGGTGCGGCTTGCGCGTCTTCGGGCACCTCCACATCCATTTCGAGCAGACGCAAATCCATCAGGGCCGTGTCGCCCAGATCGGTGGTCAGCAGGCGTTGACCCATCCCGGCATAGGTGTCGGCACCTAGATCACGCCACTGCGTCGGACGGGCGAGCTTCTCCGCATCAGACCCGTCAGCAACGGTACCTGCATAACGGGTCGGGATCAGGGCAACGATGTCGCCGCCATTGGCCAGCTTGATTTCGGCCGGAGTCCAGACCGCGTCGCGCAGATCAAGGGGGTCTTCGAACTTGGCCTTGGCGATGGCGGTGAACGGCATCCAGAAATAGCGGCCGTTCACGATGATTTCGAGAAGCGGGCCAAGGCGCATATCGGCATCCGCGACCCATTCAAAGGCCTCGCCATTGATGCGGCCCGACACGCCCGGGGCCATGTCAAAGGCGCGCGCCCGCGTCTCGGCGGCCTGATCGGCATTGCCGGCGGCATTGGATTTGAGGGCCTCGACCATCAGGGCGATCCACTCTTCGGGCTCGCCAAAGATCAGCGGGTCTTTCTCGCCCGAGAAAACCTTCTCGCGGTAGACCTCGCAGATGATGCCCTCGCGGTAGGTCTGGGCCATATGGGTGGCGGCGCCATCCATCTCGGCAGAATAATTTCAGTTGTGCGATGGCACGTTTCCAGTCGCCGCGCACACACAGCAATTGGAACAGAAAGATGCGCAAGGCAGGGTTGGCGGCATCGGCACGAATGTCATCCTGCAACGCGGCCAGAGCGCCATCAAGATCACCAGATTTTAACAGATCCTCGGCACTCACTTGGGCATCTCCTCAATGGTCTTTCTTGAAAAGGCAGGCCCACATCGGGGCCTGCCAAAGTCTTGCGATATCGCAGGCGCGATACTTATACAGAGAGGTTCGCCTGGTTCTTGACGCGGCTCCACTCGGCTGTCTTGACGGCCATGTCCTTGCCTTGCTTGTCCTGCGGCGTGTAGGTCACTTTCATCGCGCCGTACTGCATCACAACAGTCTCTTCGCAGATGTCGTCACCGTCCGAACCGGACCATGTGATGTCCTGGATCATGACCAGTTTGAATTCCCACTTGAGGAATGTCTTGCCGGACTTGCCCGTGTCGGACACACCGCCCGAGCGGCGCAGTTCGATGATCATGTCATCAAAGTGGTCGCCTTTGCACAGCGCGCTGAACAGAGCAGCAGACGCGGTGTCGGTTTTCTTGGTGACGTTCAGTTCCTTGAAGGTCGCCTTACCGGCACCACCACCAGCGGTTACAGAACCGATATTGATGTTGTTTTCAGCGCCAATTTCAAAGCTCAGGATTTCGAAAGCACCTTTTGCTTTCATATCGACGTCTTGGGTTTCACCCTTGGTTTCAGTCGGTGGAGCCAGGAAATAGCAGAATGCGTCAAACATGATTTGTTCCTTTCATAGTGTTAGGGGTCGGGTCGTTTAGAAAATGCGAGAAGGTTATCCCTTCTCACTGGGGAGTTTGGAGGTCAGGCGCAACGAGACGCTCAGGCCCTCCAACTGGTAATGTGGCCGTAGGAAAAACTTTGAACTGTAATACCACTGGGTTCCCTTCGACCTCCTCGACGACGACTTCGGCAGCGGCAAGGGGCTGGCGCGCCTTGACCTCTTCCGGAGACGACTCCGAATTGAAATCAACGTATTGGTTGATCCATTCCTGCAGCCACGATTCCATGGCGCCGCGCGATTTGAACGAGCCAACTTTGTCGCGGACCATGCACTTCAGGTAGTGAGCAAAGCGGCAGGTGGCGAACAGGTACGGCAAACGGGCTGCAAGGTTGGCGTTGGCCGTCGCATCCGGATCATCGTATTCGGCGGGCTTGTGCAGCGACTGCGCCCCGACGAAAGCGGCGAGGTCGAATTCTTGCGGTGGATCAGAGGCATCATGCCATTGGCTGCCAGTTCTGCCTCACGACGATCCGAGATCGCGATTTCCGTTGGGCATTTCTGGTCGATCCCACCGTCATCCGTGGGGAACGTGTGCGAAGGCAAACCCTCGACCGCACCACCGGATTCAATCCCGCGGATCCGCGAGCACCAGCCGTATTCCTTGAACGACCGGTTGATGTTCACAGCCATGCCATAGGCGGCGTTGACCCAGCCGTACTTGGCGTGATCTGTGCCGTCCGTGTCCTCTTCAAAGGCGAACTGCTCGACCGGGTCGGTTTTGGACCCGTAAGGCAGACGCCCGAGGAAGCGCGGCATTGCCAGACCGACATATTTGGAATCCTCGCTTTCGCGAAGCGAGCGCCAGGAGGCGTATTCCGGGGTCTGAAAGATCTTGGTCAGATCGCGCGGGTTGGCCAGTTCAGACCAGCTGTCCATCTGGAACAGGGTCGGGTTGGCACCGGTGATCAGCGGCGCGTGGGCCGCAGCGGCGATCTTGGACATCTCGCCCAGCAGCTCCACATCCGGCGGAGAGTGGTCAAAGTGGTAATCCGCCACCAGGCTGCCATAAGGCTCGCCACCGAACTGACCGAATTCCTCTTCGTAGATCTTCTTGAAGATCGGGGACTGGTCCCAGTGCGGTGCCTTTGTATTTGCGCAGGGTCTTGTGCATGTCCTTCTTGGAGATGTTCATGACCCGGATTTTCAGCATCTCGTCGGTCTCGGTATTGTTGACGAGGTAATGCAGACCGCGCCACGCGCTTTCCAACTGCTGGAAATCGGGGTGGTGCAGGATTTCGTTGACCTGCTCGGTCAGCTTCTTGTCGATCTGGGCGACGATGCTTTCGATCGTGCGCAGCGCGTCGTCCGACACCAGAGCCGTGTTGGCCAGCGCCTGTTCGGCCAGCGTCTTGACCGCCTGTTCCACAGCCGTCTTGGCCTGATCGGATTTAGGGCGGAATTCTTTCTTCAGCAGGTTTTCAAAGTCGGAAGAGCCAAAGGCCGTCGCCTCTGCACCACCGGCTGCTTCTGTTTCTGTCTCGGCCATCGTTTACTCCTGATCTTCGGCGTCAGCTTTGGGGGCTGGCTGCGCGGCAAGGTTTTCAGCAAGGCAGGGTCCTGGGTGATCTTGGCGATCAGATCCTCGGCACCCGATTTCCCGTCCATGTAGGTCATGAGGTTGCTCAGCTGGGTGCGGGCATCCAGCAATTCGGCCAGCGGCTCAACCTTGGCCGCGATGGCGGCGGGGCTGAAATCGTCCATCGATTCGAACGTCATGTCGACGGCCATGTTGCCTTCGCCACTCAGGGTGTTGGGCACAGTGAATGCGGCACGCGGGGCCATCGATTTCATCCGCTCGTCAAAGTTGTCGACGTCGATCTCAAGGAACTTGCGATCCGCGATGCCGGGCTGCGGCACTTCGGACTTGCCCGCCAGATCGGACATGACGCCCATCACGAAGGGCAGCTGCACCTTCTTCTCTGCACCGTACAGTTCAACATCATATTCGATCTGAACCCGGGGCGCGCGGTTGCGCGCAATGAATTTCTGTGGAGCATGTCGCCATGTCCCGTCTCTCCTTCGCAAACTCTGTGCTTGGCTTGTGCCCTTAACACGCGGGCCCAAAAGTATATTCGTTTGTGGCGATTACCTGATCATCGTCTTCGCTGATCCCGCCGATCATGTTGACCCGATCCACGCTGTCATAGGCCATGTCGCGCACGATGGTCATAAAATCGGCGCCGACAAGCTTTTTCGCCACGAACCAGTAAAAGCGGTACCGGACTCGATGAAGTTCGGCGCGCTCATAGTAGCTGATAATGCGATCAAGTGCGTTCTGAACATCGGTGGGCGTGTTGATGGCGCCGCCGCCGCCCCGCCGCTGGCCATCGGGGCGGGCGCGCCGCCGCCGCCGCCACCCGCAGCATCCGCATCACCGTCTTCATCGCCGTCGCTGGCACCTTCGGGTTCGCCCAACGCTGTAGGCGATCTTGCCGCTGGCCTTTTTGAGCAGCTTGAGCGGCGGGTCCGGATCAGGACCCTGCCCCGGGGTCTGCTCGTCGAGCTTGGCGCCGATGGCGGTCACGTCGGACAGGGACTGGGCGACTGGCTTCGGAAATGCCACGCAGCACCTCTTCGTCGGTGTCCTGAAACGCGGCGGCGACCTGGCCTTGATCAGGGACAGTCTCCATGTCCACGACGTCGGCGTGGATTCACCGTCCGCAACCGCCATTTCGCGCAACGAGATCGCGCCAAAAGTCCGGCTTTGGGTCAGGGGCGCGCGACGCACACCGCGCAGAATGCGAGCGTCATCGACAAGGGTAAGGATCGCGTTGATCCGCATGGTCGGATCGTTGTCATCATCCTCGTCCAGTTGCGGATGGCAGGACGCCCAGTATTCATCAAGGCAGCGGGCGATATAGCTGGTCGCATCGGCAAAACCGGGAAAGCCCTTGAGGCGCAACTGGGCCTCGGCCAGATAGATGCCGGCACGCAGATCATGGCTGCGGGCAAGGATCTCCTGCGCCTTGGCGGCCACTTCTTTATAGTCGGGGTCTTCGGGCGGCAGAATGTCGTCGCCCATCTGGCGTTCTTCACCGTGGGTGGCGGCGATTTCAAGCTCTGTAAAGACCGGATCATACTCCAGATCTTCGCCGCTTGGTGCGTCGTCTCCATGGCTTTGAAGAAGCGCGTCTAAGTCCATGTTCCCCCCGGCCGTACATGCGCCATAGTGAAAAATTCGCCCGTTAAGTATTTGAGCAAGAAACAGCTTATCACAGAATTTCGATAAGGCTAGCGAAAGGACGTGCATTCGTATGGGGGTATTTCATACCTTTTCATGCGTTTGTGGCGCTCCTATGTAACAATGCTGCGTGAACCGCCCGATTGAACACATTCCTTGCAAACTCCTGGGCAAAAGCTGGTTCAAAACATTGACCTGCGCCGCCTCGCATCGCACAGTCATCAACGTGATTATAAAATATTTCAAAAGACGGCCGTGATGGACGATCTGAATTCTGAACAAACCCTGCCACCCGCACGGGCCATACGCTTTGATCGGGTGAACGAGCTCTATGCAGAAATGCCGGAGATCGGGAAGTTTATCGAAACGCCGCCCGAAGACGACGAAGGCTATCGCGGGTTCCTTGAACGGCTGCGGGCCTCCAGCACCCCCGAAGAGGCAGTGACATTCACCGCCTTTGCGCTGCAACCCAAGGCCGGGATCAAATGGGGGATGGAATGCGTGTCTTCGCTGATCCCCGACATGGCCCCCGAAGACACGAAACTGATGAACCTGATTTCGGAATGGCTGGATGACACCTCCTCCGAAAATCGCTGGAAGACACTGGAACTGGCCCTGTTTGCGCCGCGCCGGTCCCCCGCCGTCTATCTTGGGCTTGGGGTCGGGTGGTCCGGCGGGCCCCTTGCACCGAACGATCTGGTCACTGTCCCGCCATGGCGGGCACCACGCGCGATCAGTTCGGCCGTCATGCGGGCCGTCGGGCAGATGCGCACCGAACACCGCGGCGAAAGCCTTGACTTCGTGCTGGACCGTGCCGCCGGGCTGTTCCGCCTGAATTGACGCCGCCCCGGCTGCGCACCCGTCAAAAGGAAACACGAGACCTATGGACAGGCTGACATTGCGAATCGAGAACCGGTCGGACGCGGCAGGCGACATGCCCGAAGACATCTCGGTCTTGGGTCAGGGGATCAGCATCGGGCGCAAGATGGACAACGACTGGTCGTTGCCCGATACCACCCGTTTCATCTCCGGTCGGCACGTCAAAATCTCCTTTGAAAGTGGCGGCTATGTGCTTGAGGACGTGTCGACCAACGGCACGTTCATGAGACGGCATCACCACCCGTGTGGATGGCAAGCGCAAGCTGGAACATGGCGACACCATCCGGATCGGCAGCTATGTCGTGGCGGTGGTTCTTGAACCGGCCGAGGACCCGACCTTTTCCCAGATCTCCGGTGCGCAAGGGGTGCAGGCCCCCCGGTTCGCGTTCGATGACCCCAACCGCCAAAGGCACAAATGCGGGTGTGCCACGCCACGTGCCTGCCGCCACTTCCTCGGGACGTGGGGCGCAAACGCCCGACTTTTCCCGGTTTCAGGCCGGCAGTTCCGGCGCGACCGGTGTTCAGCGACCGTCAGGTGGCATCTCGATGCCGCCCATGGCGACCAGCACACCGCCTGCAACGCCAATCCCTGATGACTTTGACGACCTGCTGGACCTTAGCGGGTCCGACCTGGCGGACGCACCCAAGGAAAGCCGCGCGCTGCGCAAATCTCGACCCCGCCAATTTCAACTCCACCGATCTCGACGCCGCCTGTCGCGGCCAGACCTGCGCCATCTGCCCCGCCGCCACGCCCGGAAAAGGTAAGCCCGGAACCAACCCCGACGCCGGCTGCACCAAATGAAACGCCCGCGTTTCAGGTCAGCGCCCGTGCCGCAATCAGGTCCGGCCCCCGTGCCGATGAACGAAGTGCCCCGTTGCACCGCCCCCACCGCCCAGGACCGGACCGGGCCATTCTCGCCCGCCGATCCGACCGCGGCACCGCTGGTGCTGCCTGACAATGTGGACATGGCGCCAAAACCCGTGGTGGAAAAAACCGATGTGACCCCGCGCGGACTTGGCGAACGCTTTGCCGAAACGGCGGTCCCCCGCCCTGTTTCGGCGGAACAGCCGGAACCACCGGCAGCCGCGCGAGCCGCCCCTGCCCCGGAACCCGCGCCACCGCCCGCCCCGGCCGAACCTGCGCGCAACGCGCTGCTAGAAGGGTTCCTAGAAGGTGCCGGTATCGAAGACGCGGATGCGTTGGGCTTTGATCTGCACGACCTCGGCGTGATGCTGGGCAAATGCGCCCGCCTCGGCACGCAGGAAATGATGCAGATGCTGCAGGACCGCTCGGCGGTCAAACTGTTCGTGGCCAATGATGATCGCACGATGCGGATCGCCAGCGGCAACACCCGATGAAGTTCATGATGGACCCGGACGAGGCGTTCACAGCCCTGTTCGTGCAACCGCGCGATGGCTATCAGACCGGCCCGGACGGGTTCGACAATGCCCTGACCGACATCCGCCAGCATCAGGCGGCGATGATGGCCGCGATCCAACCCGCTCTGGCCGACATGCTCGAAGGGCTCGCCCCTCCCGAGATCGAAAAAGACGTGGGCGGCGGACGGCTTGGCAGTGGCGCGCGCAAGTCCTGGGAAGAATACGAAAAACGCTGGGCCGCACGCGCGGCACAGGGCGAAAACGGGATGCTGGATGCATTCCTTGATGCCTTTGCGCGGCGCTACAATCAGGCGCTGGACGCGCTCCTGATACTCGAGACCTCTACGGGTCAATTCAAAGAAATAGGGGCGCTCCATCGCCTTGAAATCCATCCATCCCATCATGGATTGCTCTCATCAATGACGGCAAAGATGTCGTTGATCGGCTTGGCATCGTAACACATGGCGGCGTGCAGACGGCCCCGAAAAGATACCGTGCGCAGTCTCGCCCTTGGTTTGGCGGTGCGCACAATGGAGAGCCAGAACGGGCATAAGGATCGGCAGCAGAGTGTCGCGCATCGGCATGGCGGTCAGAAACCGGATCGGCAGCAGCGCGGGATTGACGCTGCACTCGCCCCAGAACGGAACCTTGTGCACAAGGGGGTGCACCGCATCCTCCCCCTCAAACCGCTTGCCGTACCAGTAAGACGCGGCCAGCATCCCGTCCATCGGATGCCCGGTCGCGATATCGCGGCCCGTCCAGCGGCCCGCCATCTGATCGGCCTGCGCCGGGTCCAGACTGTCGAAACGGGCAATCGCATCCTGAGTGCTCATGGGTGCGTTGGTCACGATGTTATCCTGTGTCTTTTGTTGTGTGTACTGGCCCGCCACCGTCAGGCTTTGAGTGCAATCCGAACCGCAGGGAACAGGCACAGATAACACCGTTGTCACCCAAGCGGCAATTCCAGTTGCGCGACCAGCCCGCTCGGCTGCCAGTCATATGTCAGCGACCCGCCGGATGCCTCGACCAGCGATTTCACAATGCGCGACCCACTTTCCCGCTTCAGGCTGGCTGACCTGCGGTCCGTCGCGCTCTTGCCAGATCACACGCAGCGCCCCGTCAGTGGTGACCTGCCACGTCAGATCAACCGCGCCGCACTCGACCCCAAGGCTGCCATGTTTGACGGCGTTGGTGGCCAATTCGTGCAGCAGCAGGGTCAGCGCGGTCACGGACTGTTCCGGGATCGATACATCGTCGCCGCTCAGGCGCACCTGGGCCTCGCCCAGCGGGGCATAGGCCACCAAGAGCATCTGCGCCAATTCCCTGAACTGAAGCACTTTGGGCGTGTCTGGCGAAATCGTGGCAAAGTGGGCCTGTCCAAGCGCGGTCAGGCGATCGACGATCTTTTTGCCATATTCCTTCGGATCAGTCACCGAACGGCCCGTCATCTTGATGACGACGGTCATCACGTTGACGATGTTTTTCAACCGATGCAGCAACTCTTCGGTCTTGAGGGCTGCAACCTTGCGTTCCTTTTCGCGCACCTGCGAGACATCCAGTTGCGATCCAAAGCGGAACACAAGGTTGCCGTCTTCGTCATAAACCGGCCCGATCTGCAGGGCGTTGATGAATTTTTCCCCCGATTTGCGATAATTTACGATCTCGACCATCGCGACTGCGTTCGAGGACAGCGCCGCGCGGATCTGATCGATGCTCTCCTGTGTTGTCTCTGGCCCCTGCAGAAACCGACAGTTCTTGCCGACAAAATCCGCTTCGGTATAGCCGGTCAATTCGCAGAATGCCGGGTTGGCAAACACGATGGGTTCGTCTGGCTTGGATGGATCGGTGATGCACAAAGGCAGACGGCTGTGCCGAATGGCATGCGCAAACACGGCATTGTTGCGCATGTCGTCTTCGGTGAAACCAGCGGCTTCCAGCATCTTCGGGGTGTCGGACGACATCTTCTACTCATTCCAGTATGCGCAAGGGCGTGGCAACGACGCGTGACTGTCAGGGACCGTCACGCAGGATTTGGCTATATGCTTATGCTTGGCCTGCGGATCAAGATACAAAAACCGATTGTGGGGCCACCGGCCGCACTTCCAAAAATGACCTTACGGCAGACCCCGAAACGCAAAGGGGCACCCCCTGATGGGATGCCCCGTTCGATTTTGCGATGCTCTGGCGCGGATCAGAACTGCAGGCGGAACTGACCGGTGATGCCGTAGCTTTCGATTTCGCTGCTGAACCGTGCATCGACACGCACGGATGCGTTCAACTGGCGTGCGTTGCCCGCCTGACCAGGGCTCAGCAAGGTGAGGTAGTTCACCCCAACGCTCACTTCGCCGTACGCGCCAAGGTTCTCAATCGCCAGTTCCCGCGATGTGCCGCCCGCGTTAAAGAACGCGGTCCGGTCATCGGCAAAGTCGTTATAGACTGTTGCGGTGCCGAAATAGCTGATCAGGCTGATCTCGTCCGGGCGGATCACCGTGTTGGCAATGGACGCGCTGAGGAAGCCAACCTTGCTGTCGCCGTCTTCAAAGGTCAGCGTGCCGCCGGTCCCAAGGACCACGTCATCGGTCTTGTTCTTGGAGAACGAGAAACCAGCAGAGGACACGAAGGTCAGACCGGGATTGTCCGCAACCTGCCACGAGTAACCGACAGCACCGGACAATGTACGCCCTTCGTTGTCATACTCGGTTTGGAAATCGCCAAGGCTGCTGGCACCCGTGCCGAACGCCGTGTTCGAGCTTTCGATCGACGTATCTTCAAAGCGGAACTGGAGGTCTGCAAAGAAGCGTCCGCGCGCCGCTGTCATGTAGACGCCGGCATAACGCTGGGTGATGTCGCTTGTCAGGATACCTTCAAGCGCGCCGCCCGAGTCCAGCGCAGTGCTGGTGCTGTTGCCGGTGTTGAAGCCACCGATGCCGCCAAAGGCCAGATCCCATCCGTTGTAGTGACCGCCAAAGCAGGCAAAGTCGCCGCCGAACTGCAAGCCCGAATAGTTGAGGCTGACAGGCGACTGGCCGGATTGAGCGGCTTCAACGTCGATGAATGTACCATCCGCGTTCGCGGTACCGCCGGTTGCCCGGGTCCATACACCTGCGCCACAGGGGTCTTCTTCTGCACCGGCGGCCAGATCAGCCACAAACGGGCTGGTGGGCCGGTTCACGACCGTGTTGACCAGTGTCTGTGTCAGTCCGACGGTCGCGGCCACGCTGTTGACCGAGTTGCTGACGGTTTCAGAGAACACCAGCTGATTTCCGGATTCAACAATGGCCAGGTTCAGACCGGGGCCAACAAGGCCCGCAAAGTTGTTGAACCGGGTCACGGCAAGGCCGTTCGCGCCGGTAAAGTTGGCCAACACGGCGTTGTCGAGGCTGCCCGATCCGGTGAAGTTGCCCAGTGTCAGCTCGACGCTGCCGTTCAGGTTGGTCACGTTTGCGATGTTGCTGACATCGGCAGTGGCTGCGCCGTTCAGGGTGGCATCGATTGTGATGTTCCCTGTCAGGTTGGCATCGCCCCCGATGGTCACGGTGTTGGCAGAGCTGCCGCTGAGGTTCAGTTGATTGGAGCTGGTCAGGTTGCCGGTGATCTGGCTGGCGCCGCCCGATGCGTTGATCGTGCCTGCGCTGGTTACGTTGCCGCCCACAGTGCCCCCAAGGTTCAGGTTGGCCCCGCCCGCGATGTCCACGCCGCCGGTCGCAGTCAGCGTGTTGCCACCCGCGATGTCCAGCAGGCCCGCGTCGATGTCGGTCAGACCGCCCACCGCCGCCGTGCCCAGCACAGTGGTCGATACTCCTGCGCCGTTCTGGGTCAGGTTCGCCGTGGTGCTGCCATTGTTCAACTGCACCGTGCCGCCCGAATTGGTCAGGCTGGCAACGGAACCGCTGTTGATCAGCGCCCCACCGGAAACGGTGGTGTTCGCAGTGACAGATCCGTTCACGGTCGTGGTGTCACCGGCGACATTCAGCGTGCCGTCACCGCTGACGAGCCCGTTGATGGTCGAGTTGGCGCCCTGCCCGCCAAGAGACAGGACGGTTGTCGCACCGGTCAGGGTCGTGGCGCTGCCAGCGCCATCTACCAAGGACGAGATGGTTTCAGACCCGGTCAGGTCGAAAATGCCCGTGGACATCTGCACGTTGGCCGTCGCCTGCAAAGCGCCGCCATCCGTGGACAGCTCAGTGCCCGTGCCCTGGATCTGGACATCGTTGGTGGCCAGTGAACCCGCACCCGTAAGGGCCAGCTCACCCGAGCCGACCAGCGCCGTGCCGGTGAAGGTGTTGGCCCCTGTCAGGGTGGTCACGCCAATGCCATCCTTGAACAGGGATGTGGTGCCCGCACCATCCTCGATCACACCGGCAAAGGTGGTGTCGTTCAGTGCATCAATCGTCAGTTCCGGCGTTCCGGCCACGCTGCTGGTGATGGTGCCTGATCCGGACAGATCGGCAAGGGTCGTGTTAAAGCCGTTCATGTCGATGGTGCCATTGGCCCCGACGACCGTGTTCTGTGGCGCCGCACCCGCATTGCCACTGTAAAGCGTGCTTGCCGCGTTGGCCGTGCCGAATTGCAACGTACCGCCATTGACGTTTAGGCTGGACCCGGTTGTCGGCGTGACCGCACCGGTGGAGCCAAGGACAACAGTGCCGGTGTTCGTGCCGTCGCCGACAGTCAGTGCGCCGGGCCCCGAGTTGAGGGCGGCGGGGTTGATGGTCAGGGTTGTGCCAGCGGCGGCCAGCAATGTGCCGTTGTTGGCTGTCGTCAAATTCACCGATGCGCCGTTCACAGTGGAATTCGCAGTCGCAGCGACTGTGCCGCCATCAAGGGTCAGTCCGCTCGATACTGTGCCGCCAGCAAGGGCAAGCGTGCCGGTAGACTCTACGGTCGTGGTGCCGGTGCCGCCGATCAGACCACCGCTTGCCACCGTGGTTGTGCCGGTATCGACGGTCGTGTCGCCGGTCCCGTCCAGGGTGCCTGCAATGGTACCGCCGGACAAGGTCTTGGCCCCGGATGCGGTGACGGTGGTGTTTGCGGCAATTGTCGCGCCACCCGACTGGTTGAAGGTGTCGGTCGACACGGTCACAGTGCCGCCTGTGGTGCCACCGGACTGGTCATAAAGGCCAGAGACTGTCACCGTGCCGGAACCGTTCACGGTCCCGCCATCCTGATCGAGGGCTGCGATGGTGTCCGCACCATTCACGGTGAATGTACCGGTGTTCTGAACCGTTACAGTTTCGCCATCGGCGATTCCGTTGCCGTCTGTGGTCAGGGTGCCGGCGCCGCTGATGGTGACCGAGTTGCTGGCCGTGTCGATCGACCCTCCACCGGTTTCGTTCAGCGTCCCGCTGTTCACTGACAGCGACGTGGCGTTGGTGATGGTGCCGCCACTCAGCGCCGTGGTTCCGGTTGCGACGGTGATCGCGCCCGCACCGTCCAGCGCACCCGAAACGGTGCCGCCATTCAGCGCCTGTGCGCCCGCCGAAGTGACGGTCGTGCCGGCCGCGACGGTTGCGCCGCCGGACTGAGTGAACGTGGCCGCGTTGATGTCGACCGTGCCGCCGGTTGTGCCGCCGGACTGCAGGAAGGCCCCCGTCACGCCAAGCGCGCTGTCACCGTTCACGGTGCCGCCTGTCTGGCTCAGCGAGGCCACGGTATCATCGCCATCCACGTTCAGGATGCCGGTGCCGGACACGGTGACCGCTTCGTCATCCGCGATGCCGTCGCCATCCGTGGACAATGTGCCACCGGTGACATTCACCGCATTGTTGGCCGTGTCGACCGACCCGGTGCCGGTGATGTTCACCGCACCGCTGTTCACCGTCAGGCTTGCAGCATTCGTGACAGTGCCGGTGATCCCAGTGGTGCCGGTTGCTGCGGTGATCGCGCCTGCACCGTTCAGGTTGCCCGCAATCGTGCCGCCGTTCAGGCTCTGCGCACCGGCTGAGGTCACGGTTGTGCCCGCTGACAGTTCGCCGGCCGACTGGGTAAAGGTCGCGCTGCTGACAGTGCCGCCACCCTCGATGGTGCCGCCCGACTGGTTCAGAAGGGCGATGCCCGACATGGTCGACCCGCCCGCCACGCTCAGCGTGCCGCCGGTGTTCAGGTTGTCGTTTCCGACCGTGACGTTTCCGGACACCACATTGATGGCCGAGGTTGCAGTCAGGTTGTTGATCGCGCCCGTGCCCGCACCGCCCGCGTTCAGCTGTGCTGTGCCGCCGGGGCCGTTAAAGTTGATGGTGCCGCCCGCGTTGTTGTTGATGTCGCCCGCGTCGGTCACGATGCCGCCCGTGGCGACATTGATCGTCATGTTGTTGTTGAGCGTATTCGAGGTGCCCTCAAGAGTTGCACCCGCACCGACACCTATGGTGCCGTTGTTGGTGATCACCCCAGCGGAGATCGACCTGCCATCCGCAATGGTGGTGGTGCCGCCGGTGTCATTCAGAAAGGTGCCTGCACCCGCAATCGATCCACCCGCCAGCACGTTCAGCGTGCCGGTATTGGTGACATCGTTGCTATCAGCCGACAGTGCGGCACTGATGTCCATCTGGACCGTGTTGGTCAGATCGCCCAGCAGCGTCAGCGCACTGGTTATATCCAGATCAATGTTGGCAACGATGTTACCATCAAGGATCACCGCGCCACCCAGAACAGGTGCGGCGCCATCAAACGTCGTGCCCGCGTTCAGGACGATATCACCATCCCCGCCCATACCATCAACCGAATTGATCGTGACAGTGTCGGTGCCATTGGTGTCGATATCACCGGCATTGGTGAATCCTGTCGTTGTCAGGGTCACGTTGGTGCCTGCCGCCACGGTCGAGGCGTTCAGAGTGCCGGAGACGCTGTTGGTAAAGCTGCCACCGACGGTTTCGCTGTCGGTGATCACAAAGTTCACTCTGTTCGACACGTCACCCACGGTACCGCCGTTCAGAACGAAGGTGGCGTTGTTCTCGACAGCGCCCAACGTACCGCCGTTCATTGTGAACGTACCAGCGTCAATGTCAGTCAGACCGGTGATTTCACCGGCATCCATCACCGTTGCCGTGGTGGCGTTGTTCACTTGGCGCAAGCTGTCAATCGTGCCGCCATCAATGTCGGCCATGCCGCCGTTGCGCAGAATGACTTCGCCTGCGGTGCCACTGTTGACGTCCAGAAGGCCATTCGGGCCTACATTGACTCGGCCCAGCGTTCCGCCAATGGTCGAAACGCGACTGTCCGTCACAAAAGACGCGCCAGTGACCGACCCACCAGTTCGGATCGTGGTCACTCCGGCGTTGCTGTCCAAGCCACCCACAGTGTTGAAAACCGAGATGACGGTACTTGATGCGCCGTCGTTGGTGACGGTACCGGCCACCGTTCCCGTGATCGACAAATCGCCCGGACCTTCAACCGTCAGACCCGTGGCGACATTTGCCGCAATCCGCAGGTCGCTGCTGGCCGCGGACGACGTCACTACGCCATCGATCGACAAGGAAAACGCATCGCCCGCGTCGCCATCGATGGTGATGTTGGCGTCGTTGAACGTGATGTTGTTGACGGTGATATCGCTGCCCAGGGTGGCTGTGTAGTCGGTCAGACCGCCTAGGGGGCCAAAGATCGCGTTGTCAGGTTCGCCGGAGTCGAAAACCTCGTTGGTCGCGCCGCCGTCAGCGGTCCAGTTTGTCGTGGTCGTGTCCCAGACGCCGTTGCCCGTGGTCACACCCGCTGCCGGGTCGACATCCCATTCGAGGTCTGCTGCCTGTCCCCACGCGTTGCTTGCCAGTAATGTGACAATGATCGTCGTGCTCAGCGCAATGGTGTGTACGCCACGTGGTTGAAAATCGCTGGTTGCAAATTGCATCGCAAATGTCCCCGGGGTTCTAATCGTTGAATTCAGTTGGCCGTACAGAACCATGTTGCGGCGCGGCTCGCAAATCCTTTACCGTCCGTTACCGCAGAAAATGCCGTTAACTGTGACCTTTAGGCACATTCTCTGCATGTGATTCTGATGGGGGCAACGGGCGGGTCAGGTGCCCTAGGGGCAATTGGCCCATAAAACACTACATATAGAAAAACCTTGCGGGAATCGTAAAAACCCGTAAATCATTTACGCTAGAGACAGAATAAAACGCCTTTCAGCGTAACTCACGCAGTCCAATCGGTGCCAGACTTGCACCACACAGGTCGCGTTAACCCTGAAATGGTGACATCGCGGGCCCACCCGCGCAAGACAGAATGGCGGGAAAATCCGCCGCAAGACCGTGCAGGTGCCGGGACAAACCCGCGCACAACAGAACAGGCAGGACCGCGCATGCAAAAGCATGTCACACGCATCGACACTCTCGTGGGCGCGCACGCCGCGCGCCTCTCCGAACGTCTGCAAGCGCACCGCGAACAGCTCTTTCCGCCTGATGCCCAACGCACCCTGCGCACCTTCACCTCCGGTGAGGTCGCCGACCTGCTCGGGGTCAAGGACGCCTACCTGCGCAAGCTGCATCTGGACGGGCGTGGCCCCGAACCCGAAATCCGCGCAGGCGGGCGGCGCCACTACACGCCGCAAGACATCCAGACCCTGCGCCAGATGCTCGAAAAAGGGGCGAAATCCCCCGGCACGTACCTGCCCGGGCGGCGCACGGGCGACGGTTTGCAGGTCATCACCGTGATCAACTTCAAGGGTGGCTCGGGCAAGACCACCACCGCCGCCCACCTCGCCCAGAAAATGGCGCTCGACGGCTACCGGGTGCTCGCCATCGATCTGGACCCGCAGGCTTCATTCTCGGCGCTGCACGGATTCCAGCCCGAATTCGATCTGCTGGACGGTGGCACGATTTACGACGCGATACGCTATGATGACCCGGTACCGATCCAAAGCCTCATCCGCAAAACCTATTTCACCAATCTCGACCTGATCCCCGGCAACCTCGACCTGATGGAGTTCGAGCACGAAACCCCACGCGCACTTGCCGCGCGCGAAGGGGCGATGTTCTTTACCCGGGTGGGCACGGCGCTGGGTGAGGTTGAACAGGACTACGACGTGGTGATCATCGACTGCCCGCCGCAGCTCGGGTTTCTCACCATGTCCGCGCTGTCGGCGGCGACCGCCGTGCTGGTCACCGTGCATCCGCAAATGCTCGACGTGATGTCGATGTGCCAGTTCCTGCTGATGACGTCCAACCTGTTGGGCGTGGTGGCGGATGCGGGGGGCGATATGTCCTATGACTGGCTGCGCTACGTGGTCACGCGCTATGAACCCGGCGACGGGCCTCAGAACCAGATGGTGACGTTCATGCGCTCGCTCTTTGGCGATCATGTGCTCAACAACACCGTGCTGAAATCCACCGCGATCTCGGATGCCGGGATCACGAAACAGACACTCTACGAGGTCGAAAAAGGCCAGTTCACCCGCACCACCTACGACCGCGCGATGGAATCCATCAACGCGGTCAACAGCGAAATCGAAGGGCTGGTGCAAACCGCATGGGGGCGCAATGGCACGTAAAAACCTGCTTGATGGGTTGATGGCCGACGGGGCCAAACCCGCCGAAACCGCCCCCGCCGCCAAACGCCCGCTCAAAGGGGCGATTGGTGCGGTCAGCCAGTCGATCGAGGCGCTCAAGGCGCGCGCGCTGCTCGACATTGACCCGTTCATGATCGACGCGGGCGGGCTTCAGGACCGGCTTGAAACTGACGACGCCGAAGATGCCGCCCTGCGCGACTCGATCCGCGATTACGGGCAGCAGGTGCCGGTGCTTGTGCGGCCCCACCCGGATGATCCCGAGCGGTACCAGATCGTCTATGGCCGCCGCCGCGTGCTTGCGATGCGCGACCTTGGCCATCCGGTCAAGGCGCTGCTGCGCGATCTCGATGACAGTGCACTGGTCATGGCGCAAGGCCAGGAAAACAACGCGCGGCGCGGTCTGTCATTCATCGAAAAGGCCAATTTCGCCGCCCAGATGCGGGACGCAGGCTATGAACGGGCCGCAATCTGCGACGCGCTGGCCATTGACAAGACAGTCGTGTCGCGAATGCTGCAGATTGTGGACCGGATCGGGCCTGATCTGATCGCCACGATCGGCGCCGCACCTTCCGTGGGTCGGGACCGCTGGTCGGCTCTGGCCAGCAAGTTAGAGACGGGTGATGTCGACGCGGAGACCATGATCGACATGATCGCGGTGCGGGCAACACCTGACAGCGACAGCAACGACCGCTTCGAAATCGCCATCAAAACCGGCGATGAAAGCGCACTGCCTGCCCAGAAACATACGGGCGCGGATGGACCCGCCAAACCCCGCGCCAGTCGCCGCACCGTGATGGGTGCGACCACCGGCACCCCTATCGCCCGCGCAATGATGGGCCATGACAAGGTTGTCCTCACCCTGCCCCGCGATGGCGGAGGCGGGTTCGAGAACTGGCTTGTCGACAATCTTTCCGACATTCACCGGACCTGGGTGCAATCCCGGTCCGATGATGACCCCGAGCAGTAAACAAACAACAGGAGGCACAACTCAGGCACCGCCGATAAAAACAAAGCCCCCCAGATCATAACGACCCGAGAGGCTTCGATTTGGTTCTAGCACCTCCGAATCTACGCGCTCCATGAGTCGGCTGTCAACAACACCTGGCGGGTGAACGGCACTTTTTTGCCTTGTGAACAGCTTATGGAACGACTTGTAACGACGCCCTTTGGGCAGCGGCCAGTGACGGCTGGCCTTTTGAAGGCTGCCGCAAAGGCGGCCGAGGCCCCTACCCTGCCCCATATCGACAAATGGGAACTGTTGCGCACGCTCTGTACTGCGCGCGACGCGTTTCAGATCACCGACCGCGAAATCGGCGTGCTCGAAGCCTTGCTCAGCTTTCATCCCGAGAAGAACCTCGGCGGAAATGCCGACATGGTCGTCTTCCCGTCCAATCGCGCGCTGTCTGATCGTTGTCACGGCATGGCGGAAAGCACGTTGCGCCGTCACCTCGCCCGGCTGGTCGACAGCGGTCTGATCCTGCGCCATGACAGCCCCAACGGCAAACGCTATGCCCGCCGCGATCACGATGGCACCGTTCTGCGCGCCTTCGGCTTTGACCTGCGCCCCTACTTGTACGCGCGCCCGAAATCGCCCAGGCTGCAGACACTGCGCGCAGGGCGGCGGAACGGTTGCGCACTCTGCGCGAACGGGTGTCTCTGCAAAAGCGTGACGCGCAAAAATTGGCACTCTATGGGCTGGAACAGGGACACACAGGCCCATGGGAGGCGCTGTTGACCGCACTGCTGGATCTGACCCGCACCTTGCGCCGCAAGCTCTCTTTGGCCGAGCTGGAAGAGGCTGCCGTACAGGTGGCTGATCTGCTGGCACAGACCTTGAATTATGTCTCCAAAGCAGAAGATATGAGCGGCAATGACGCCGTATCTGAGCGTCAGCATCAGACTTCAAATACAGACTCTTCTGATCTTGAACCTTGCTTAGAAAAAAGCAGGGCGGCGGATGTGGATGCCTCTGACCCGAAGGACGGTTCTGTTGTTGAACCGGATGTCCCCATCCCTCTTGGGCTGGTGCTGCGCGCCGTGCCCGAAGCACTGGAATACGCCCAAGCCCCAGTGGCCAGTTTTGCCGACCTTGCACGATTGGGCGCATTCCTGCGCGGCATGATTGGCATCAGCCCGTCCGCCTGGGAAGATGCCGTGCACGCCATGGGCCGCGAGGTCGCAGGGATCACTGTCTGCTGCCTCGTGCAGCGCATCGACGACATCCGCTCTCCGGGTGGCTATCTGCGCACGCTGACACAGCAGGCACAGTCCGGTAAATACTCTGTTGCCCGGGTGGTCATGGCGTTAATCCAGCGTCCACAAGGTGCAGGGGCGAAAAGTTGACAGCTGTCAACTCTGGTTCGGGTGGGAAAAAGTTGACAGCTGTCAACTCTGCCCCCTGCCCCTGATATCCCCTCAAAACTTGACCCAAGGGAACGAAAACAGCACAGTGCCGGAAAGGGCAGTTAAGTCGCTGTCCTCTCGTGAAAATGAGGGGTCAGCCTGGCAGGCAAAAGCCGCTGCACAAGGGCTGGGCGGAATGGTTGCGATGATAGGGATTAGACCTCAGGAACGAGGCGTCACGCATCCTCAAGACAGGGGGTCGCATGTCGGGCTCTGACACCCCGGAGGAGGATGACGCGGATCGTACGGTCATAGGGGGCAGGCCGCCCCGGCCTGACGATGACGATCGCACGGTCTTTGGTCAGAAACTGCCAGAGGCGCAGCCTGCCCCGCGTCCGAATCCGGTCCAGACTCCCTTCATCAGGTCAAGGCGCCCGAGCCGTCGGACGAAACGACCATCATCGGGGCCAAGCTGCCCGAGCCGACGCCCCCTGCCCCGAAACCCCTCCTGCCCTCGCAGATGAAACGCCAGAAAAAAGAGGCCGTTCCGCCCAAGGAAAACAAAGTCTCTCTGCGCGCTGCGGTGCGCACGTCGGGGCGCAATATCGGCAAAAGCTCGAACCCGATGTTGGCGGCGGCAAGTGACGTTCTGGGGCTGCTGGGCCGTTTGCGCACCGGGTTGGTCGAAATGCACGGCGCCCCGTTGCGAGACCATCTGCGCACCGAAATCGCCAAGTTTGCCGAGGCGTGCGAAACCGCCCGGATCGCGACCAAGGACATCGATGAAGGGCGCTATGCGCTGGCCGCGACCTGTGATGACATTGCCGCCACCCTGCCCGGCTCGGATGCGGCGTATTGGCAGGAAAATGCGCTGGTCAAAACGCTGTTCGACGACCCGGATTCCAGTGCGGGCTTCTTTGATCGCTACGAGCAGGTTCTGACCCGGCCGGGCAAACGCACCCATTTGCTGGAGCTGATGCTGGCCTGCCTTTCCCTTGGGTTTCAGGGCGAATATCGCACGGCGCCTGACGGACCGCGCGCCCTCGCAACGCTTCGTAAAGCCGGATATGAGCGGCTGCGCAATGCCACGCCGCGCATTGCCCCGATCCTGTCGAAAAAGTGGAAACCCATCGTCCTCAAAGGCCGTCGTTTGCGCCCGCTGGTTCCGATCTGGATCGTGGCCGGGGTTGCGGCGGCCATGGTCGTTGCGATGTTTGTCTCTTTCGCGTGGATTTTGACAAACGAGGCGCAAAGCACCCAGAACAGCATCATCAGCCTGCACAGGCCGGTGCCGGAGGTCGACATTGCGCGGGTGCAACTGCCCAATGTCACGCGCCAGCTTGTCATTTACGAAGCGCCGCCCACAGGCCAGGTCGACCGGGTGCGAAACCAGTTGGGTGACGTGATTGCCCAAGGATTGACCACGGTGCAGGAAGAGGGGGATTTCATCGCGATCCGCCTCGGCTCTGCGCTGAGTTTCGGGTCTGGCGCGCCAACGCTGGATACGCAGAGCCCATTGCTGGCGCGCATCGCTTCTGTGCTGGAGGTCGAACCGGGTGGCATCATCATCGAAGGGCACAGCGACAACATCCCGCTGAGCGGGCGTGGGCAGTACAAGACCAACGAAGCCTTGTCCGAGGCGCGCGCCGCTGCGGTGCGGGATGTGCTGGCGCCCTATCTGTCGGACCCGTCGCGCCTGTCCGTTGTGGGCGTCGGCCCGTCAAAACCGCTTGATCCGGCCAACACACCCGAGGCGCGGGCCAAGAACCGGCGGGTGGATATTCTGCTGCGCAGAGAGGAGCAGTTGTGACGCGCGTCTTCAACTGGTTGTCCGCCCTGATCACCACGCTTGGTGTGATCTCGCTGTGTGCCGCGATCTGGATTGGCTTGCCCATTTCAGGGATCGAATGGCTGGCCACGGTGCCGGTGCGGGCGGGTCTGATTGCGGGCATCCTGACATTGCTGCTGCTGAGTGCGCTGGTGCGTTGGCGTGCGCGGCGCAAGGCGGCCGCTGATCTGGAAGACAGCCTGCTGGCCACGCAGGCGGGCGATGGTCCGCTGCTGGCGGAACGGATGCGCGCAGCCCTTGTCCGGCTCAAAAAAACGGGCGGTGCATCGGCGCTGTATGATCTGCCGTGGTATATCCTGATCGGGCCGCCGGGGGCGAGCAAGACCACGGCGCTGGTTCATTCGGGGCTCGAATTTCCGGGCGAACATGCTGCGTCGATCAGCGGGTTCGGCGGTACCAAGAACTGTGATTTCTGGTTCGCCGAAGAGGCGGTGATGATCGACACGGCGGGCCGTTATACCACGCAGGACAGTGACGAGACCGCAGACCGTAATAGCTGGTCATCCTTCCTTGGGCAGTTGAAGACCGCGCGGCCCGACCAGCCCATCAACGGAGTCATTCTGGCGTTTTCCTGTGCGGACATGATGACCGAAAGCCCCGAGGGTCTGAAGCGCCATGCAGAGACTGTGCGCGCGCGCCTTGCCGAGCTGAACGAGGCCTTCAAAACCCATGTGCCGGTCTATGTGATCTTTACCAAGGCGGACATGATCGCAGGGTTTCGCGAGTATTTCGGATCCTTTGATGCGGATCGCCGCAAGGGGGTTTGGGGGGCGACATTTCAGACCCGAAACCGCCGCGAAGAGACACATCGCGCGGTGTCGCGCGAGTTTGATCAACTGGTCAGCCGCCTGTCGGACGAGGTCACGGATCGCCTGATGGAAGAGACGGATTCAGCGACCCGCATCGCCATATTCGACTTCCCAGAACAGATGGCCCTGCTGGAGCGCAACGTGACAACGTTCCTGAGTGCGGTGTTCGAAAAACCCCAGTGCCATCCGCGCGATTCTGCGCGGGTTTTATTTCACGTCCGGCACGCAGGACGGCACGCCCATCGATCAGGTGTTGGGCGCGATGAGTGGCGGGGCAGGGCAGGCTGCAACCGGGTTCCTGTCGGGCAAGGGGCGCAGTTATTTCCTGCATGACCTGCTGAAAAAGGTGGTTTTTGCCGAGCGCGACTGGGTCGGATACGACCGGGGCCGCGTGATGCGCCGCGCCATCGGGCGCGCCTTTGGCAAGGGGATCATCACGCTGGTCAGTGTGGCCCTCATGGGTATTCTGGGGTTCAGTTTCTGGAAAAACGCCACGCTGGTGCGCGAGGTTGCGGGCCAAACGCAGGCCTATCAACAGCGCGCCGGTGCGTTCCTTGGGCCGCAACGGATTGCCGATGCCTCGACCCGGCCCTTGCTGCCTGCGCTTGGCACCCTGCGCGCAATGCCTGCGGGCTATGCCAATCCGCGCCCACAGGATTTTGCGCAGGATCTGGGCCTGTCACGGCGCGATGCCTTGCGGGGTGCGGCGGTGCAGGCCTATTCCGACAGTCTGGAGCAATTACTGCGTCCCCGCATGATGTTGCAGGTCGAAGAGGATCTTGCCCAATATCTGGTAGATGACCGCAAGATCGACGCCTATCGCGCCCTCAAGGTCTATATCCTGTTGGCTAAGGAGCAGGACGGGCGCGAGGATGATCTGGCCATCCAGTCCTATTTCGCCCAAGTCTGGGCCGAGGATTATGCCGGGGCGGATGCCGAGTACCGCGCCATCAACGCCCATCTGGCCGCCATGCTGGAACTCGACAGTCGTGCCACTCCACTGGTTGCGGCCAATGCAGCCCTGATTGGCCGTGTGCGCGAGGCGATTGCCGATGTGCCCCCGGCGGCGCGTGCCTATGGTGCAATCCGCTCGCAGGCGGGTACCTTGCCGCCGCTGCGACTGGCCGACGAGATGGGGGATGCGACCCTGCTGGCCACCACCGATGGCCGCCCGCTTGAGACACTGGGCGTGCCGGGTCTGTTCACTTACGACGGCTATTGGGGCTTTTTCCAGACGGCCTTGCTGGATGCCGCGGCGCAGCTTGAGGCCGATGCCTGGGTGTTGGGCGGGGCTGATACGCAGCCCTTGCAGTCGGATGCAGCCTTGTCCGGTGAGGTGCATGCCCTTTATGCCCGCGATTTCGAGCAGGTCTGGACGCGCATGCTCGACCGGGTGGCCGTTGTGGACACGGGCGGTGATACGGCCGCCTTGGCGGATGCCGCGGGCGGGTTGCTGGTGCGTTTGTCAGCCGTGGTAGACACTCAGACCCGGCTGAGTGAAGTAGATGTTAATGCATTGAAAAGTAATCAAAATTTTGCCGGGTCGGATGGGATGATCGTACAGGCGGGGCGGGTCGAACGCCCCTTTGCGCTGTGGCATCAGATGCTGGCGGGGGTGCCGGGGGGCGTCCGCTGGACCTTGTTCTGGACGGGCTGGCCAAGGCGCAAAACGTGGCGGCGACAGGGCAGGGGGATCTGCTGGTGGCCTTGCCCGAGCGTGGGCCGCTGCCTGATCCTGTGTTGCGCCTGATCGGTCAGGTGCGCAGTGCGCTGTCGGCGGATTATGTCGATGCCCGCCTGATCGCGCTGGACCGTGCCCGCTGTTTGCCCGGTGCGCCGGCTGTGGGTGCAGAGTTTGCGTCCGTCTTTGGCTATGGCGGGCAGATGCAGCGGTTGCGCCAATCCTCGCCCGGGCCGCTATCGCAGCGTGCCGAGGCCCGGTTTGACGCCGCAGAGGCTGTGCGGGCTGCGTTCTTTGTCCAGGGGCAGGCGGACCCTGTGGTTCCGTTTTCGGTGCGCCTGATGGCCGTCAGCCCGGTGATCGAGCCGGTCACGGTCGTCGTCGGTGAACAGGTTCTGGAACTGAGCCCGGGCGGACCGCCTGCGCAGGCCGTCTGGAGCGAACGGTCGGCCATTTTGCTGGCGGTGCCGGATGCTCCGCCTGCCACGCTGATCGGTGGCGGATGGTCCATTTTGACCCTGCTAAGCGGGGACAATTTGCAGTCGCGCGGGCCGCTCGCGCAGGTCGTGCACCGCATTGGTCCCTATACGGCAACGTTTAGGCTTGAGTTCCAAGGGGCGGATGTACCATTTTTAAGCGACGCCTTTAAGGAGATTACGTGCCAGAACGCACTGGAATAGGCACATGAGTGTCGTTTTATACGGCAAGCACCCCGGGTTCGGGGATTTCCTGTCATGGGGGATGGAGCGCGATGTGCGCAGCCGTCTGGAGGCGTGGGTGCAGGATGTCATGCCCGGCGCGCGTGATCTGCTGGGCGCGCACTGGGACACGGTGTGGGATACTGCGCCGGATTTACGGTTCTGGATCGGCCCTGACGTGCTGGGTGTGCCCCTGTGCGGGGTCTGGCGCGCATCCAGTGACAAGGTCGGGCGCCGCTACCCGCTGATGCTGGGCCTGACGGGGTCGGTGACACCACCCCCCGTACACACATCCCATGACGCCAGCCCGTACGTGGCGCTGGCCGCCCATCTGGACCAGATCGAGGACCAGACAGCGGGGCAGGGCGGTGTGGAGGGCCTTGTGACCGGATATGATGCGCCGCCCGCCGCAGGCACGCCCTATGACGCAGAGCAGGCAGGTATGCTATGGGGGATGCGGGGCGATGATGATCTGGCCCGCCTGTTCGCAGATGCCGCCGAGGCAGATGCGTACTGCGCGCAATATGGGCGCAGCCACTGGTGGCACGAGGGCAGCCCCTGCGGGAGGCCGGGTGGCTGTCGGTGAACGGGTTGCCGGATGCAAAGGCGCTGCGCTGGCTGCTGGCGGACCGGGTGCGCGCGACAGAGACAACAATCGACGCAGAAGCGTTGGAACAGGATGACGTAGGGAGTGGGCAGGGATGATGGACAAGAGGGTGATGGCTTCGACGAGATGATGTCGTTCGAGACGACGTTACGCACCGATGTGGGCTGTGTGCGCACGCTGAACGAGGACTGCGTCATGGCCGCCCCTGCATCCGGCCTGTGGGTCGTGGCAGATGGGATGGGCGGGCACACTGCCGGAGATTTCGCAAGCCAGACCATCTGTGAGGAAATGGAGACTGCTGGCCTGCCCACCGGGGCGATGGACCTGCGCGCCCGCTTTATGGCCCGCCTGACAGCTGCGAACACCCGCATTCAGGAAAAGGCCGCTGAACTTGGCAGTGGCACCATCGGGTCCACCGTCGTGGCGTTGTTGATCCAGCAGGATCACTTTGCCTGCATCTGGTCGGGTGACAGCCGCATCTACCGGATGCGCGGCGATCAGCTAACCCGCGTGACCCGTGACCACACCGAAGTGCAGGCGCTGCTTGACACTGGCGCCATCACACCCGAAGAGGCAGAGAACTGGCCACGCAAAAACGTGATCACGCGCGCCATCGGCGTGACCGAGTTGCCGGAATGTGACATGGTTGAAGGGGCCCTTTTGGAAGGCGATGTCTTTCTTTGTGCTCTGACGGTTTGACTGAGTATTTTGAGGACGCGGAACTGGCCGATGTGCTGTACAGCGGTCTTCACGGCTCTTTAGAACCGTTGTGCGAACAGCTTATTTCGATGGCGCTGCTGCGGGGAGGCAAAGATAACGTATCTGTGATCATGGTGCGTTGTCATAAAGCCGGGTTCCCGGTGTTAACGATTGAAGGTGATTATCCCGAATTCAGGGGCGAGTTATGAACGACAAGAAAGACCAGTGCCGGGCAATGCGGCAGATTCCGGGTCAGATGAGGATGACGAAAGAACGATCCTGTTTCAGGCCGTTCCGGAGCCGGACAAAGAAACGTCCACGCCCCCGCACCTGCGGAGGCGGCGCAGGGTTCTGATATCATTCCGGATGATTTTGACGACACGACCGATGCTGACGCCACGGTTGTGGCCACGCCGGCCCCAAAACCCCGGCCGAGGCCGCAGCCCCGCCGCCGCCGCCCCAGGAAGATGACGACCGCACCGTGGTTGTCACCGACGTGCGCCGTGGCACATCCCGCCCTGACGAGGCCCCGGCCGCCACACAGCCCCCACCGTCCACACAGAACCCCGGTGCGGGGGAGGGCCCCAAGACCCCACACAAACACCGTTAGCGTCGTCCCTCCGCCGCCCGGAGCGGCGCCTACGCCCCTCAGCACGCTTGAGCCGGGTACGATCATCAACAACATGTACCGGGTCGAGGAGCGCTCTGACCAGGGCGGCATGGGCCGTGTGTTCCGCGGGGTCGAGATCGGCACCGGCGAAAACGTCGCCATCAAGGTGATCCTGCCGGAAATGGCGGAAGACGACAAAGTCGCCGCCATGTTCCGCCGCGAGGCGCGCACCCTGCGCCAACTGCATCATGACGCCATTGTACGCTATTTCGCCTATGTCCCGCCGGATGAGAACATCAACCTGCACGCGCTGGTCATGGGTTTCATCGAAGGCACCAAGCTGTCCGACACGATCAAGGAAAAGGGTGCGCTGGACCGCGATCAGGTGATCGAGCTGACCATGCGTCTGGCCGATGGTCTGGACCGTGCCCACAATATTGGCGTTGTGCACCGCGACCTGTCCCCGGACAACGTGATGTTGCAAGGCGGCGATATTTCCAAAGCGGTCCTGATCGACTTTGGCATTTCGCGCAGCGACAACGTCAAGGAAGCGACCATCGGCAACGAGTTTGCGGGCAAGCTGAAATACGTCTCGCCCGAGCAGATGGGCGCCTTTGGCGGGCAGGCCGAGGGGCCAAGCGACGTTTATTCATTGGGCCTTTTGATGATTGGGATGCTGACCGGCACCCCGATGCCGATGGGCACGAATTTCGTCGAGGCCGTGCAGAAGCGTCAGACCGTGCCTGACCTGTCCTTTTTGCCCGAAGAGTTTCAGGGCCTGATTGCGCACATGCTGCAACCCGATCCCAAGGACCGGTTGCCCAGCATGGCCGCGGTGATCGAAGAGTTGCGCGTGCTGAAGGGTGAGACCGGCCTTGGCGGATCCCGCCTGCGCTTTACCCAGCCGCCGGTGGCGGACCGGGTTGTGCCGGGTCTGCAATCGGTGCCTTCGACCGCCAAGGGTGGCCCCACGGCGTCGCCGGCACCATGCCCCTGCCACCCCCCGCCCAGAGGAGAAATCAGGCGGTAAGGGTCTGGTTCTGGGCATTGGTATCCTTGCGATTGCCGCTGCGGGTGCTGCTGCCTATTTCCTTGGCGGTGACGTTCTGACAGGTGGCGGTGAGACCGAAGAAAGCACCGAAATTGCCACGGTCGAAGAGGGCCTGACCCGTGTCGAGGGGACGCGTGCGGCGTTTCTGGCCACAACTGTGCCGGACAACCGCGCCTTTGCCGGGCTGCGGACGCAAGGCCCGAATGCGGGCTTTATCGAAGGATTTGCCAATGATCTTCTGCCCTTGCAGGGTCTGAGTTCGTCCTTTGGGGCGCAGTTTGGCAGCAATCCGCAGGTGATCCCACGCGGTATTTCGCAGGCCCAATGTGCGGTTCTGGATTTTGCCCGCGCTTTTCAGGGCACGCGGGGGGCCGGTATCGAGATTGCGTTGACCGAGAATTCGATGTCCCGCTCTACCGGCGTGCGCGGCACAGTACATGGCACTGCGGGCCGGCAGAATTGGCTGGCGCTGGTTGATCCCAACGGGCAGGTGTTTTCGCTGATGCGTCAGTTTGACGATCCCATCGGGGACGAGCGCCGCTTCGCCTTCCGTCTGCCATCTGCGGCACCGGGCATCTACATGGTGATCGCGCTGGCATCCGAGGACGCACTTGTGCGCGCCGGAGCGATGCAGGACGGCACGAACCGCAGACGCCATTCTGCCTCTGATGACGCGCGAACTGGCGGTCGATGGGCAGGGGGCGGTGGACATCGCCTTTCTTGAGCTGACCCGCTAGGGCGCGTGTCTCGTCGAGAACCGCCCGCCAAGGCCGATCACGCCATAAGTGATCGGCAGCTTGCCCTTGGCCGCATCCTTGAGGTCGACGCCGAAGAACAATTCGACGTCCAGTTCAACCTTGTCGCGGGTCAGCACCCTGAACTTGATCGGCACATGCACGCCGCCGCCTTTGGGTTTCGGCAGTTTGATCGGTTTGCCCTTTTCCATGGCTTCGCGCTGCTTTTTGGCGGCATCCAGATCGTTGCGCAGGCCGGTGAGGGCGACGCCCTGTGACGTCCCTGCACCCTTCTTTTCGATGTCCTTTTCCACGATTTTCTTGGTCTTATCGATCTGCTTCTTGAAGATGCCGGTCGTCACCTTGGTCACGGTCTGATCGAGCTTTCCGGCCTGTTTGCACACGACCCCATCAAGGACTTTCTGGGTGAATTTCTGGGCCGTAAGGGACTTGGCCTTTTTCCTGGATCTCTTTCGAGGCCTCTTTGCAGGCGTCCTCCAGATGTTTGGTCAGGGGGGCTGACATGAGAAGGGGCGCCATGGCGGCCAATACGCTGGGTGGGAACATGTTTTTGTATCCTTTCGACCCGGCACGCTGTCTGAAAATGGCCTGTGGCCGGGCATCTGCAATAAACGACGTTGTAAATGCCGCAAGCTAACGCCGGCGCTGACCGCGTGGCAATGATGTTGGGGACAGGATCAGATGTTCGGCGATTTTTTGGCGCAGGATCACTGCACGTCGAAGGTCGCGACGCCAAACACCATGTTTTCTAGCGTCTCTGCGGGGATCGGGCCAAAGACGTCCTGTGCCTCGCGACCGATGCTGCCCGACAGGTCCAGCGGTTCGCGCTTGGGTGCCGATGGCCACCAGCACCTGCCGCGTGGCGCGCGACGCGCCTGCGCGGGCCACAGGGGCCTGGAACACAGGGACATTGCCATCAAGCGACACGAACGGCGCGAGGTCTTGCACCACGCCGTTGTCATCCACCAGCAGCAGCGTGACAAACAGCCCGCCTGCGCCCAACACGCGGCCCGTCAACTCGTCGCCACTGACCAGTGTGGCGGTGTCGAGCGACAGTCCGATCCGGTTGGCCGGATAGCCGTCCGAGGCGCGCAACGCATCAAGTGCTGCGCGCACTGGCGCGGGTCAAGCAATTCTCGGGTCTGGACGGGCGTAAAGTCGAGACCGTCAAGGATCAGCGTGGCCTGCGCATCAAGCACAGCCTCGTCCGCGCCGATCATGGACAGACCGGCAAGCGCGTCACCCCCCGCACGGCGGGGCAGGGCGAGCGTGCATTGTTCCTGCGCGCTGGCCCGGATGCGGCGCAGCAACTGGCCGATGGCCACATCGGACGCGGTTGGGTTGGCCAGTGGCTGGCGCGCGGGGGCGGCCGGTGCTGCGGGTTCTTCAACGATGTCCTCGGGGACTTCTTCGACCACTTCCGGAACTGGCTCCGGCTCTGGCTCGGGTTCCAATGCGGCCACTTCCGGGGCCGGTTCTTCCTCGATTGGCGCTTCTTCTACGGGTTCCTGGGGCAGCACGATGGGTGCTGGTTCCTCGACGGGATCAGGGGTGACGATGCCGGGGTCGGGCTGTTCGGGTTCGGGGGCGAGGGCCGCGAAATCCTCGGTCAGTGGCAGCACATCATCGGGGGGCAACACGGCGCTACCCCTTCGGCAAGCGGGTTCACCACGCCGTCGTCGATAGACAACAGATCGTCGATCACAGAGGGCCGTTGGTTCGGGGGCAATCGGCGTCGGTTCGGGCAGGGGTTCGGCCTCGGCGATGACTTCGGGCTCGGGCTCGATCACTTCAGGCAGGGGTTCGGGTTCCGGCTCGGGCAGCACTTCGGCCACTTCCGGCTCCACCGGCTCGGGCTCGATCACTTCGGGTTCCACTGGCTCGGGCTCGATCACCTCGGGTTCTGCCACTTCCGGCTCAACCGGTTCGGGTTCGATCACTTCTGGTTCGGCAACTTCGGGTTCCAGCGGTTCGGGTTCCACGACCTCCGGCTCTGCGGCTTCCAGTTCCGGCTCCAGCAGCCTCTTCTTCGGGGGCGAGCAGGGCGTCATCCTCAGGGGCAAGGAGGTCTTCGTCCGGGCTCAGCGCGCTGCAAGGTCTTCGGGTGTTTCCGCCTCAATATCCTCGGGTTCAGTAACTACCGCATCTTCGGGCACGAGGTTGCTGTCATCGACCGGTTCCAGTTCCTCGACAAAGGCGGCGTCGAGGATTTCGAGGCTGACGGTGATTTCGGGCGTCTCAGGTTCGGGGCGCTGCGGCAGCTCATGCGATCACACCGGAAAACAGCACAAAGGACACAAGCCCCGCATGCCCCAGGAACGAAGCCACAAACGAGCCATACCACGGGACGGCACGAGGGGAGCCGTGGGCAGAAAGCTCATGGATCGTCCTCGGCGGCTTGCCCGTGCAAGGTGACCAGTTTGACGCTGACGGCGACCAGTTCTTCGGCCGCCAGAAGGTCAAGCAGGGTGCCTGCGCCAAGGTTGCGGTCGGCCAGAACGTGCAGCGTCGGAAAGTCGATCAGCGCCTCGGCCAAGAGTCCCTGATTCAAGCGGGATGCCGTCCAGCGTCATGGCCGCATTCGCATCGACCGTCAGCAGCGGTTTGGGCAGCAGATCAAGGGGCAGTTCCGTGGTTTCGGGCAGGTCGATTTCGACCGAGTCCGAGCTGATCAACGTGCCCGTCGCAAGGAAGAAGAAGATCAGCAAAAGCACGATGTTCACGATCGCAAGCGAGCTGTCGATGGCCTTGGGCGTATGGGGTTCGGGCAGGCGCGTCTTGGACATCAGGCCCCCCGCGACTGATCTGAACGGCGCCGACATTGGCCCCTTCGAGTGCTTCGAGCGCGTAGGCGACATCCTGTACGCGGGCCTCATTCGTTACGATCAGCACAACACTGCCCGGTGTCCCTTCGCCAAGCGCTTCGGCCAGTGCCGAAAGCTGGTCGATGTTGTAGTCAATTCCGGCCGAGGCGGACGCTGCCATTGCTGACCGTCCAGAGCGTGATGTCTGTGGCAGAGGGCGGCGGGGCCAGTTGATTGGGGTCGTTGCCGGGCCCTGCGGTGTTTGCATCCTCTTCAGAGACGTCTTGCGGGGCCGTTTTGAGGGTGATGAGCGAGTAGGGGGCGAGGCTTGAGGACAGCATGAAGAAGATCAGCAACTGAAACATGGCATCTGCCAGCGGTGTCAGCACGAACTTGTAGCGCCTTGGGCGCTCGGGCAGGGGCTCTTCGAGATGCCATCTGTCGCGGACCCGCTTACTTGGCCGAGTTGGGGTCAACCCGTCCGTGAATGGCCGCCGACATCAGCGCCTCGATCATGTTGCGTTCGCGGTCGATCCGCCCTCAAGCCATGTGGCGATGAAGAAGGCGAACAGGGCCGCACGATCAGCCCGGCAGCCGTGGTTGTCGGGGCGACATAGATACCGCCCGCAAGCGTGGCCGGGTCCACCGCCCCTTCGGCGACGGCGAGGACCGAAAACGCGTCGATCATACCCACAACCGTGCCCAGAAGGCCCAGCATGGGCGCGGCCTGCACCACCATGTCCAGCGCGCGCATCCGTTCGGACATCGTGGCAAGTTCGATAATGGCCGTCTGGCGGCTGAGTTCTTCGGCATAGGTGACGTCGGCGGGACGCGCCTGAATGCCGGAAAACACCGCCTGAAGAATGCGCGCCAGCACCGAGCGGCGTCGCCCTGCGGCACTGATTGCCTCGTCCACGCGGCCATTAAGCCAGTCGTCCAGAATACGCTCCGCCTCTGAACGCCGTCCGACGCCGAGACGGGCGAACTGCGCGATCTTGTAAAGCCCGATGGCGATGGCCACGAGCGACAGGAGGGCCAGGAGGCCGTAGACACCAAGGGAAGCGATCTGGAAAATAGACATAAAGGTTCTCGTTTCGGGCCGTGGTTGGGTCGTTTAGAGACCGAAGGCGATATCGGTGCGTGAGGTGACGGTCAACTGGTTCAGGCAGGCGTCGCTGTCTGTTCCGCTGTCGCCTGCGAGCGCGCAGCTTGCCACGTCGTTCACGATGATTTCGGAAAGCTCGCTGCGGGCGGTGGGCAGGTTGTGCTGAACCACGCGCCGTTTGCCCGAGCTGAGCGCACCGAGGGGCAGGCCAAGGAGGTTGCGGAACACCCCGTCAGAGCCAAACACGGCGAGGCGCCATGTCACTTCCTCGAAATCCTGATCCAGTCCGTTTTGTCCAAAGAAAACAAGCTGACAGCCCCCTTCAGAAGAGGGCGTCGCACGGTTGAGTTCGAGGGAAATTTCGGCGGTGGTGTCCTGCGCGAGAGCAGATGTGCCCGTCAGGACAAGGGCAAGGCTACATGCCAACAGAGTTCGATTCATGTGAACCTCCAATTAATGCGCTCATCGAAATGATACGCGCATTAGCGGGGCTACGCCGAAGCGTGTCAACTCTTGATTGGAAAACTTGCGTCGATCCACGCAGACCGAAAAACCCGCGTGAACCGATACCGGTTCTTAGCGATAGACGCCGATCACATAATCAATGCGTGTCGAGGCATTGGGTGTGTGTGCAAAGGCCTGCGTCTGCTCAACAAAGACAGGGGCTGACGCCGCCTTGCTCTTTGGTGCGATGGAACGCGTCAGTGGGCGCGCGGCCTCGCGCACGGCAGGGGCCAGTTCAACCGGCGCTGCCGCTGCGGGCGCGATTTCCTCGGGTGTGACTTCGAAATCGCCAAGTGCGGCTGTCACGACCGGGGCCAGAACCGGCGCTTCTACGACCGCGGGGGCCTCAAGTGTCGGGGCAAGAGCTGTGAACTGCGCGGTGTCCGGCACATAATCGGGGATCACGAACCCGCTGTCAGCAGGAATGCTGTCCGGCGTCGCCAGAGCCGCAGTCTGCACATTCATGTTGAATTCATGCAGAGCGGAGAGACCAAGACCAGCCGTCCCGGAGAGGGCGACAAGCGATACGGAGAGGATAGCTACATTTTTCATGAGTTTGATATAGCATGGCTTCGTTAATTCGTGAGGGGAAAGGATCGCAAAACGTCTCAAATGCGGAATTCCGGCAACAGTTTGCCGATTTGGGTGGTTTTACGCGTACAATTTCAAAGTCTTGTGGCGGATTGTTGCCAATTCATTCTGGCGACGTAACGACATTTTATCTACGGTTGTATCGTTTTTTGCAGAATCGTGGGCCTTGGAGGCCGACAATACTTTGCAGACGGGCACGGTGCGCGGTATGGTTCGCGCGTTGCTTTTGTCCTGAGGTGAATCGCGTGTTTCGTTCCTGCCGCTATGCTTTGACCGGTCTTGTTGCTGCCATCGCGCTGCAGCCTGCGCCCATGGCGCTGGCGCAGGGGCTTGAGATTGCGCCGATCGGTTTTGACGTCGCAGACGATGGTGACAACCTTGTGCTGGCGGCATTCGCAGCCCAGACAATGCACCGGTTTTTGATCCCACCCAGCTTGGCGCAACCCCCGTGGCGGCCCGCGCGGCGGCTGGTCTGCCCCAGCCATCAATCATCATCGGACTGATCGCCCCCGGTCAGGAAGAGGAATTCGGGCTGGAAAGCCTGCTGCCCGGCACGGTGGATGCGATGGGCTTTGCACTGGATGACCTGGCCGCACGCGAGGCGCTGCGCGAAAGCGATCCCGAGATGTTCCGCCGTCTGATCGAAGAGGGCCACCTTGACCCCGGCTCGGACGAGTTGAACCGCGTGCTGCAAATCGAACTGTCGCGGATGAACTGCTATCGTTCGGGCATTGATGGTGCCTGGGGCCCGGGGTCACGCCGATCTGTCGGCGAGTACTTCGAACAACTGGCATCGGTGGACTGGCCGGATCAGGCCCCCACGCAGGAATTGTTCCGCGCCATAATGTTGAATGGCGACGTCGCTTGCCCGACACCTGTGGCGGCTGCACCGCGTCGCACGACCCCGACAACCTCGCGGCCTGCAACCACGCGCACCCAGACGGCACCGCGCGCGGCGGCCCCCGCACCGGCACGCACTGCCCCGGCGGCCAAGCCCAAGCCAAAGCTGTCGATTGGCGGATCGGGCGTTCTGCGCTGATCCCCAGATTATCGGGTACACTACATCTGAACAGATGGGCCATACGCAGCCTCTGTGACCCGTTTGGGAATTGTCAGGTTTCCGTTTTTGTGTAGGCTGGAACAGAACGGCGTGCGCCCATCCGGGCCCGCCTGATTGCCACAGAAGGAATTTGTCATGGCCGATATTGCCCTAAAAGGTCCTGAACTGAAAAAGATGGTCAAGATCGCGAAAAAGCGTGACCTGAATTTTGCCTACTGTCCCGGCAACGATCCCAAGGAAGATGTGTTCGTTCTGGACCGCAAGAAGAAGCCCGAAGTCATGGGGCGTGTGGCCCGCGCCGAAGGCACTGGGGCAAAGCTGGGTCTGGGCACGGCCCGCGCCAAGGGCCGCATCATGATGATGACCTGCACCCGCGAAATGCCGCAGATGGCCAAGAAGCTGAAGAAGTTTCTGAAGTTCGAAAAGATCCCCATGAATGTCATCATCATGGACAAAGATGGCAACATTATCGAAGAGGACATCGAGGATCTGCCCGAGGATCCGGAACTGGATTCCGATGACGTCGATGAAGAAGTCCTCGACGAGCAGCGTTGCACCGAAGCAGAAGACGACACTGCACCTGATGCGTCCGAAAACGGCGAAGAGACCGTCGATGATGGTGCGCGCCTCAAGCAACTCACGACCCGTGCGGGGCAGGTGAAGACGTCGATTGCCGGGCTGGCCGCTGAGCCGCAGGCGGCGATGAACAAACATTTCGCCATTGTCCTTGGTGCGCTGAAGTCCAGTGATCTGGACAAGGCCGACGACACACTGACCAAGCTGGAAACGGCCCTTGGGAAACTTGCCGCCAAGGGCAACGATGCAGGCCCCGATCCCGAACTGGAACGGTTGCGCGAAGAATCGATTGCGCTCTTGGGCCGTGTCGAGGCCCTTGGCAATGCCGAGGGCGCGTCCCGTCTGATGGGCGTGCACAAGCTGCTGGTCGATCAGATCGACGCTGGCAATGTCAAAAAGGCGACGGGCACGGCCAAGGCGCTGAACGAGGCGATCACCCGCCTTGAAGGGCAGGGGGCGGATACCGCTGAGGCAGCTGAAAATCAGGCAGACACCAATGACGCGCAACCCGAGGGCGACGTTGATCTGGGGGCGCACGCAGTGGCGCGATGCCCGCGCTGATCTGGAACCTGTTGCCCTTGATCTGTTGCAGCGCAATCTGGGCGATGTCAGCAAGATGCGCGCCGTTCTGGGTTATTTCATCGAAAAAGGGCGAGGCAGGCGATTTTTGCCGGGTGGGACCGAAGGCCGCGCCCGGTCTGAAAAAGCTGATTGCCGAAGCACAGGCCGCTGAACAGACTGCGGCCGAACAGGATATTCCGGCGGGCGTGGTGCCTTTCGTGCGTGCCCGGCTGGACTGGGTCAAGACGCGCACAAGCCTGAAGGCGGAACTGACCAAGTTGCAGGACGCCATCGTCGCAACCTGTGATGCTGACCGAATTCCCCGACATCGCCACCGGGGTCCAAACAGCTGTTCACGTATCTCGAAAACCTGGACGGCCCGGCTTGAGGATGTATTGGAAGCACTTGTGCAAGAGCCTGATGGCACCAAGCGAGGAAAAGCTGAAGGCGGATGCGGCCAAGTTGCTGGTGGAATTTCAGAAGGAACTGGACACGCCGTTCTTTCAGGCCGTCGATGGCGGCAACGGGTTCAAGCCGGTGAACGTGCGTGGCGCGGCGATGGAGTCGCTTGGCAAGGTCCGCTCGGCCCTGAGCGCGGAAGCCGCCTGAAACTGACGCTGGCCGTGCGCCTCTCGCGTCTGGCCAGTCCCCCCTCAGATATCGTATTGCCCGGTCTGACGGGCATCACGCCCTGTTTTGGTGCGTGCGGTAACGAAAGAGGTGCGGTGTGGCGCGACAGATTTCATGCTACACGCTTCAGATTGGCACCCAGTTTGATGGCGGGCGCAACCTGATCTGGAGCCTTCTGGCGGATCCGTCGCTGGCCGAGCATGGCGTTGTGGTCCCGCGCCCCAAACATTACCGCGATCAGCTGGCCGCGCGCGTCGCCGCCTTTGACGGAACACCGGCCACAACTGCGGACCTGAACGAGATGCTAGGGCTGGATCAGCAGGACCCGAACCGCGATCTGCACTTTGTTCTCAGGATCGTTGAGCTGATGCAGCCGCCCCGCATTTCTGCCCCGCAGGAGGACTGGTTTTACGAGTTGGTCCACGCGCTGCGCATTACCGAAGCATCTTTGCGCCTGCGCCTGTCACCTTGCGATTTCGCTGTGCAATCCGGCGGTGATGTTGTCGCAGGCCTGGGTGAGCGGCGAATATCTCGGCATCGATGTGATCGCCCCTGATCCGTTTGAATTGCGGTGGGCGGCGGTGTTGCGCGAGGTGCGCCAAAGCTGTCCGGAGGTGCCGATCGTCGCGTGGGCGGCCGAGGAGTCGCCGATGATCTGGGGCCGTGTTCTGAAAGCGGCGGCGCAGACCGATACGGATTTTTCCGACGCAGCGCAGATGCAGGTCGCCAACGGGCTGATGAACGAGGAAGGCGGCGCGCGTCTTGCCGATTACCTGAAGGATCACCCGGACATGCCTGCGGCCTTGCGCGCCCGTGTGATCGGCATCTTCCTCAAGCGCTTTGCCAAAGAGGAGGACGTGGTGGCTGAAATCGCGATTCCGGGCTGGAGTGACGAGGCGCAGGCGCGGATGGATCAGCACTATGCAGATGATCTGGCGGACGTGGCGCAGATCGAAGGGGTTGAGCTGATCAGGCTTTGATCGGCCCTGTATGGCGCTGCAAATGGGCGATCATCTCGTCGATGTATAACTGCCCGCTGGTGCTGTGCCGGGACAGGACATAGGTGTCGATGCCCATATGGGGGCGCGTCCGGCGGGATCGTGACGGTGATTGGCGCGCTGGTTGCTTTGGCGGCTTGGGCAGTTGCGATGCTCGCCACGCTGGGCACGATGCGGTCCTTGCGCCCGTGAATGATCCAGGAGCGGTGGGCCATCTGCCCGGATACGCCACGGGTGCACGACAGGGGCGCACAGTGACACCATCGCGTCGGGGTGTTCGAAGCGCGCGTGCCACACACCGGGGGGATAGCACAGCGTGTTGCCTGCCAATGCCCCTGCCGAGACGCCAAACATGCCGATTTTGTCTGGTGCGATCTTCAAAATGTCGGCCTGCGTGCGGCAAAAGCGCAGCGCATCTGACAAATCCTCACAAGCTGTGAACAGACGCACGTCAAACAGGCGGCGCTTCAGCCCCCAGCCCTGTTTGTCCACCCGGGTTCGCGAGGCGGGTGATTTGGATGAGATCGTCTGGGGCGACATCACCAGCGCCCGTTTTCAGTCGATAGTCGGGCACCGCAACCGCGAAACCCGCACTGCACAGGTGCTGGACAAGGGGCTGGTGCACGTTGGCATCCTTGGACCCCTTGGTGAACCCGCCGCCATAGGCGAACAGCACGAGGGGCCGCACCCCGCCACCGGGGTGATAAAGGTCCATCCCAAGCGCACCACCCCTGCGTTCTGCGTAGTCAAAGGTGAGTGGGCGGATCAGGGTCATCATGGGCTTTTGCTGTCAACTTGGCGCGCACACCGACGTGTGGGACTGGCCGATTGCCTCGAACACCGCAATTTGGGCCTGACGCAGCCGGATCACCTGTTCCTCTGCGGGGATGCCCGCGCTGTCGAGGTCGCCGGAAAGGTCACTGAGGTCGAACAAATGTTCAAGGTCGGGTCGGTAGGTGGCGCGCACCAGTTCATTGTCTTCGACATATTTGTCCGCAATCTCGCGCCGTTCCAGCGGCGAATAGCTGTCGCCCGAATAAAACGCGCCCTCTGCATTGTTGCGGATGATCACGCGGATCAGTTCGGCGATGTTGATGTCGGTGGCGTTCGAGATCAGCCCCAGCATCTCGGACACTTCGCGTGACAGGGTGATGTTGGAGAACTTCTCCGGAAGGTCGTCGCGGGTGACGTTGGTCATGCCCAGATGCGCACACATGTCGAGGATCACGTCGCCCTCAAGGAATTGCGACCGCTCGTAAGGCAGGACCTTGACGTTTTCGGTGCCGAACCCTTCAGCGTAGGTCCCCAGGATCTTGGAATACATCAGCGCCGCCTCGCGCTTTTGCGCGTATTGCTGTGCCGTGCCTTTAAAGCGGCCCGTCTTGACCACCTGTTTGTACATCGCCTCAAGGAATTTGTCCTGACGCCGGATGTAGGCGATGATCTGCGTTTCAGCGCGCAGATCGTCTGGCAGATATTCGGCGAGAGACCGGGCCATGCGCGTCGTAAACAGCATCTCGGCAGAAATCACGTGGGTCTTGTCGGGATTGTTTTCGACCTCGGCCACCACGCGGTTCATGATCTTGGGGAACTGTTCGGTGTCGCGTTTGAATGCCAGCTTGTTATGCGCGGCGGGTCCGCGCCCGGCCTTGATATAGCTCAGGCCCGCCTCGGCCATCTTGTCGCTCTGCTGCGTCAGAAAGGTCTGGATCGAGGTCGATCCGGTCTTTTGCGAGCCGATATGGATGATCAGTTTGGGCATGTCTGGGTCTCTTGCGCGGAAGGATACGTCACAGCGGGCCTGCCATGATCGCACTTTTGACGATATCGGGTCTGGTGTCGACAAAACGGATGAATTCGCTGCCTGCGGTGGCGCAGGTGTCGCCATTGTCCTGCATTGTAACGTCGATGGGGCCGAGGATTTCCCAATCGCTGAGGTCAATGTGACCGTCATTCAGGCCAAGGATGGTCTGAGGCAGGCCGGTGCGGTGCACCCGCACGGTGACGTCCCCGCCCGAAATCTCGATCCGGTTCTGGCCCCCTTTGAGGATGATTTCCGTTGTGCCGCCCGCGCATACAATGCGGTTCCGGCCCGCCTTGGTGGTGATCACGTCGTGCCCCTTGCCGGTGATCACGTCCATGTCGCCTGTGCCCCCATGCACCTGATTGTGCCCGTCTGCGGTTTCGATACGATCGTGGCCCGATCCGGCAAAGATTTCCGACCCGGTGTGCCCGGTCAGCACCCTGTTGTTGCCCGCGTTCAGCCGTGCGCGCAACTGGTCGAGGTGGCCCAGAATGGTGTCGTCACCCGCCCCGCAGTCGATGTCGAGCAGGAAGCGGTTGTGCCCACCGATGAAATTGAACAGGTTGCCGCGGTCGTTGCCCGTAACCCCGAAATAGTCGGCACCGGTCTTGTAATCGGCGGCGAGGTAGAGCGCGCGCGCGCCCTCGGCCAGACCCAGCGTGCCGTTTTCCCGCAGTATGGCGAACTGCTTGCGATAGCCGGGGCTGGTGTCGTGATTGGTGAGACTGCCCACCGAAATCGCGCCTTGGCCGGTCAGAATATCCGGCGGCAGCACTCCTTAGGTCACAGTGCAACAGGCGTTGGGTTCGGGCAGGGGCGTGTGTGTATCAATGATTTCAAAGGCCATAGCGTCGGCAGGTTCTGACCAGTGCGCGGTGCATATCCTCCATGGCGTCGCTGCCTGACAGATCGCGCAACTGCCATGGATCTTTGGTCAGATCAAAAAGCTGGGTGGAGCCGTCCTGGTAGCGGGTGTAGCGGTAATCCCCTTTGCGGATCGACGCACTGCCAAAAAAGAAGGTGGGCACGGCGCGGTCGGGATTTTTCGCCCCCTTGACTTGTGGGCGCAGTGATTGGCCTGCGGCGTGCTGCATTGGCGCGCTATCGGCATAGTCCAGCACCGTTGGCCCGACATCGAGCAGTGCAACCGGATCGGTGATCGCACGCCTCTCGGGGCGGTCGGGGTCGTGGATGATGATCGGCACACCCGCGGCTTCCTCATAAAGCGTGTATTTGCGAAAGCGGTTCTTGTCGCCGGGGTGGTACCCGTGATCGGCAAGGATGATGACAACCGTGTTGTCAGCGTGATCGGAGGCTTTGAGCGCATCCCAAACCCGCCCCAGATGCTCGTCCACATGGGTGAAGGCGGAAAAGTAGTTGCGCACGCTTTTGCGCCAGAGGACCAGATCGGAGTTGTCCATGTTCTCGGCCATGAACGTGTCGGCAAAGGCGTTCTTGTCATGCTTGGTCCATGCTTTGGGCTGCATGAAGCTCGCCTCGTCATACATCTCCTTGAAGCGGGCGGGGGTCTTGTAGGGCGAGTGGGGGTGATAGAACCCGACCTCGCGGTAGAAAGGGGCGGGGCGGTCGTAGCCTTGCAGGAAGTTCACCGCCGATGCAGCACTTTGCGCGTCATAGTACCGGTCGTCATAGCGCGGATCGGTGGTGCCGTGCCCTTTCATCAACCCGCCATAGTTCTTGATCTTGGCGTTCTTACCGGGGCCGATGTTGAGGTGTTCGGAGGGATGGGAATAGAGGACGTTATGGATGTGATCGGGCAGCGGCTTGAACCGGTGATGCACCTTGCCCGCGTTTGAACAATAATAGCCGTCCTGTTTCAGCCGGTACGACCACATCTGTTCGGGGCGCAGCACGTCAAAAACGTTGGTGTAGTTGTCGAATATTCCAAGCTGATGCGGCGTAAGCCCCGACATAAAGCTGGAGCGCGACGGCCCGCAGACCGGCACACTGGCAATAGGCAGAGTGAAAGGCGCTCGATTGTGCGCAGATCCGGTCAAGATTTGGTGTTTGAAGCTCTGCCCCAAAGGCGGAGCGGTATTTCCAGTAGGAGAACGCGTCATCAAGGCTGATCAGGAGGATGTTCTTGCGGGTGCTCATAACGTTGCACCACCGGTCGTCAGGGGCACGCGGCCCGACAGGGCGTAGCGGTGCAGAATGGTGCCGGACTGCATGACGCTGGGATGGGTCCATTGATCGCGCAGGTCACCTGTGTTTGCGGTGCGGTTTGCGCTGTGCTGCGCGGTCGCGCCCCATGCGTAGGTGATGTGGGCTGGCCCCTCGGGCAATTCGGCATCAAGTGTCAGGGTGACCTCGTTCCCTTGCGCTGAAACGCTGGTGATCGCGGGGGGCGGGTCCTGCGCAGGTGACGGCAAAGCCGTGTGTTCCCTCGCCCAGAACCAGGTCGCTGAGCGTCGAAAAGCGGATGCGGATCGTACGGCCCGTGCCTGTGGCCTCTTGCATCGAGGGGCAGAACCAGCGCTCGCCCTCTTGCACTGTTGCGACCGCCAGCGCCTCGATCTCGTCCACCAGCATATTGGCGGCGGGGTCGAGCGTGGCGGGCATGTCGTCCATCAGCGGATAGGGATAGGTGGGTGTGGCCACGATGATCCCGAGGGTCGGGTGTTCGATGTCGAGTTGCCCTTCGGCGAGGATCACCTCGCTGGTGCCGTCCGTAGTTGTGCCGGCGCTTTGCGAGGTGACGACATGGGGAAAGCTCGCCTGTCCGGCAGCGATGGCGGCGTCGTGACGGATGGCGTGCGCGACATCGCCGTAGTGGTGCAACGCGTCACGCTGGGACGTGCCGGGCGCGCCGGTCAGCAGCGACAGAGCGATGCGATCGAGATGAAATCCCTTGTTCCAGTCGGTGAGGGCCGCGCGCGCCGCGGCGATCCGCTGCATGAGCGTGGAATAGGCGGGGCTGTCGGGCTGCGCCTCATCCGCGGTGATCCCGGATTGTGCCTGCGACAGCGCGATGATCGTGCGATAGGCGTGGCGCTGTGCGGCGGCATGGCGTTGGGCGGCTACGCCATGGGATTTGGCCTGATCTGGGGCACCGCGCCCCGCGAGGTTTCATCCACCACGTGAAATCGGAAATCTTCGGGCAGCGCGCGGGGCAGCCCTGCGCGATTGCCAAAGGCAGCCATGCCGATGGCGAGGGGATGGGTTTCGCCCAAGGTGACCTCGTTGCGTTCCTCAAACCCCATGACCCGCCCGTCATATTGATCGGACAGATAGCGAAAGCCCGAGGGTTCATCCCGCAGGCCCCGAGACATTGCCAAGGGTGCGCGGCCAGCGCCGCCCGGCCAGCGCGGGTGCGGTCGGGGCATCGGGGAAATCTGGCGGCAGGGCGCCGGGTGTTTGTGTCTGGGCTGGCCCGGTGGATAGCGGTCCGGCGCTTCGACCTGTGCTTTTCTCGCGCGGGTGCGCTTGCGAAAGGCGGTGACAAAGGCGGCCGACAGCGTATCCTTGCCGCGCGCGGCCAGATGACGCTCCATCCCGCGCCGATAGAGGTACAGATCGCGCCGCTGGCGCAGCTTTTCATACCATTCTGCCGGTTCAAGCGTACCAGCAACGGCGGCGATCAGGATGTCGTTCAGCAGCCCAAGCCGTTTCAGCGCAATGCCTATGTCATCGACCAGACCAAAGGCGCGCAAGGACGTGATCCGCTTGTCGGGCAGGCGGGCGACGTGCTGCGCATCGCACCGCTCAAACGGGTCATACGCCACGTAGACGCGGGCCGTGTTGGTCAACGCGCGGGTCGTGTCGGAATAGGGCAGGGACCAGTTGGATGGGTTCTGGGGCGCGAACCGATCCTCCCACGGGACAGATGCGGAGCGCAGTGTCGATTGCGCATCGAATGCGATGACGGTCGCGCCGGGGATCAAGGGCGCAAAGGCGAGGGCCGCAAAACCGCCGCCCTTTGTCGCCGCGCCAAACAGGGCCACATTTTTGAAACGTTTGAAAAAGCCGAGATCGCGCAGTTGTTCGAGCGTCTGGATCAGATAAGGGTCGCGAAACCAGGTACCCTTGGGGGCGAGGATGGCCAGATGGCTCCACCCCTGATCGCGGGCCAGCCGGTCGGTCCATGCAGGCCAGTCGAGTTCGGGGTGGTCGGTGTCTTCGGCGTGGCCAAAGCTGATGATCAGCTGTTTCGTGTCGCGTTCGCACAGCAGGAGTTCGGCGGTGCCGACCTGCTGGTGGAAATCCTCGCTGCGCGCCGCGCTGGGGAGTTCCGCGTACCATTGTGGCAGGGAAGGCGGCGTGTCACTCACAACTGATCCGGGCGCAGGGCTTTGGCCGCCTGCTTCATCGCCCGGCGAAAATGGGGGCGCTGGTTGTCGCCTGACATCTCGATCACCTTGCGGCACCAGCGGTGGATGAGCAGGGGGCGTTTGCGCTCAAGCAGCATGTTCAGAACGGATTTCTGGTAGCGGGGCAGGGCCTTGCGGGCTGTCATCAGCTTGTAGATCTGTCGGGCCTGCGGTTTTTCGTTCACACAAAGCTCGACCGTTTCTTTCAGGATGCCGATGCGGTTGAAGGCGCTGGTCAGACCGTGACCGAAATGCCGGCAGCGGATTTTGACCACGTTTTCGTTCTGATAAAGGGCGGCGTGCATCGCATCCTCGGCCACGAACGGGTCAAAGAACAGATAGACGATGTCGGCGCTGGCCGATTGGTCGGGGCCATAGGAATATCGCCCGGAAAAATCCTGTTTCCACGAGCGGTGATAGCGGGTCTCCCATCCGGAGGTGATCCGCCGTTCCAGCGTGGCCTGCGGGTTCATCGCCAGCACCTTGGCGCCAGGGGCGGCGGCGCAGAACACGGTGGCGGCATATCCGGCCATGGACGTGCCGTAGAACACGACGTTGTCGAACTGGTCGAAGAAGCCGGTGTCGCGCAATTCATCGAAAAAGTCGTGCACCGCGTCATCGCGATACCACGTCCAGCCATGCGCGCCGATTCCCAGCGACGACCAGCCGCGAGACGAGATGAACTGACTGCCCCATGGCATGCGATCAGCCACGTCCTGACGGACATCGTCAAGGTTGTCGAAGGTCACCACCAGCGTCTTGTCGCCTTTGAGGTACAGCGCGTTGTGCTGATCGCCAAGCTGGCGGAAAAATCCACGTTCCTCGCCCATTTCGGCAAGCGTATCAGCCCATGCGATGCGTTTGTTCATACCCTGCCTCATCCGTCCTTGGCAGCGAACAGTGTCGCTGCGTTGTTCACGATCGTATCGCGGCAGGATTTTACAAGTTGCTTATCGACGAGGTGATCGCGGCAGATTTTGGTGAACGACGCCTCGCCCTTCAGGGCCTCGATGCCGATCTTTGCCTGAAATTCGGGGTCATTGACGGGTGCGTTCGACACTTTCTTTTTCGCAGGGATCGGGGCGGCGGCGGGGTCGATCCCGTGTTTGGCGATCAGCCCCTCCATAAAGCTGCCCCGGCGGGGGGTGTTGTTTTCCTTTTCCTCGAGGCGCGGTTTCATCCGGCGGGCCCAGAAATGCACACCGCGGGTCTGTTCGGTCAGCCGTTCCTCAATGTTGAAGCGGGACATGATCATGTGGTTCCGGTCGGGAAACGAGATCGGGTAGAACACGGTTTGCGGCTCGGCGTGTTCTATTTCCCCTGTCTTTTCAAGGAAATAGGTGACTGAAGCCGGGCCGGTGAACCCCCATGCCTGTTCTGTCATGTGCACAGGGTTGCCTGCGTCCTTTTCGGCCTGCAGTTCCTTTTGCTGCCACTTCTTCAGCCATGGCGCGATGGCGTATTCGTCCTTGAAGAAATCCAGAAGGCCGACAAGCGTCTTTGAGTCCGATGGCAGGCCCAATACTGCGTTGCACACCTGACCGGGCTTTTCCCAGCCATAGACAAACGGGCTGTCAAAATCGAAGGGGCGATAGCAGTACATATCGGCGTCGACCCAGATGCTGTCGGTCTTGGCCAGCAGGTGCAGACGCCACATGTCGGCATGGATCGCGGGGCTGCCGTTGCGGGCGTGGATCAGCATCGGCTCGGAGGGGAAGATATCCTCCGCATCGCCCGCGTGTACCCCTTCGGGCAGGTTGGGGATGGGCGAATAGCTGTAAAGCGTGATGTGATGGCCCTGATCCGCAAAGGATTTCAGGCACAGCTGTTCCAGCCAGGACAGACGCCCACCGATCCAGAGAGAGGCAATATTGGGAAGGGGTTTCATGCGTTTTCCGCAGGCGCTGGCGCGCGCGTTGGGCGGCCTGTTTGAAATGGGGGGCGGGGCGGAGTTTGAGGATGGAAAAGCAGTAGCGGATCAGGAGCCGGTGTTTGTTCGTGCCTTCAAGGTGATGGAGGAGCGCCTTTTGGTACATCTTTGATCCATGGCGCGCGCGCAGCAGTCGCCGCACGTCCGTCGGTGTGTGCGTGCCGTTGATAACACCGGACACGATGGGTTTCAGAATGCCCATGTCGCGCCACATCGTCAGCATGCCGTGGCCCATGAACGGGCACCCCATGTCGATCACGTTGTCGCCCTGAAACAGCGTGGCGTGCATCGCATCCTGCGGCATGCGTGAATCGTAAAAGATCCAGACCTTATCCGCATCTGCCGACATCTCGGGCGCATAGCCGTAGGGGCCGAAATAGTCGTGCCGCCACGACCGGCGATAGCGGTGATCCCAGCCTGCTCGGTCGCGGTCCATCGTGGCCTGCGGGCTGATGGCGACGACCGTGGCTCCGGGGCAGGCGGCGGAATAGGCGGCGGCGGCGTATCCGCCCATTGAGGTGCCGTAAAAGACGACGCGTTCGAATTTGTCGAAGAATTTTTCGTCCCGCAGCCTGTCAAAGAACGCATACATGTGCGGATCACGGTACCAAGTGGGCCCATGGGCCATCACACCCAGCGATGACCAGCCCTGGGCCGAGATGAAATCGACTGCCCATGGGAGGCGATTGGGGTCCTGACGGACGTCATCCAAATTGTCGAACACCACAACAAGCGTCTTGCCCAACTCGCCCGCTTCGGGGATGTGGATGGCCTTGTGCAGAGGGCCTATTTCCTCGAAAAACCCCTCCTTTTCGGCGCGTTGTGCAAGCGTGCTGCGCCACGCCTCGCGCTCCACCTTCTTTTTCTCTTCGGATTTCGCCATCTCTTACGGGGCTTTCCTGCGCTGCTCGTCTGCCTTCGTGGCCATTTTGGCCTTATTATGCACTTTGTTTCCATTTTTGAAACAGTTCTGATGGGTGCACTGTTGCCTCGTCGAAGTTCTTAGACAAGCAATGTGGCGGAAAATGGACGCGGGATCAGTGTTGTGTGCTGCCTTGTTGTTCGACGGTGAAAAACCAGTCCTCGCCTTGCGTTTTGGCCACTATGTCGTCGGGCACGACTTCGGGACCGGACAGGAATACCGCTGCGCCGAAATGTGTATGCAGAGTGGAGAGTTTTTCCATCCGGGGGCTGGTCAGTTCGGCGTAGAACTTGGCGTAGTTCTCGGTCGCCTTGAGCGCGTCGATCTTGGTGCGGTGACAGGCAACCGAATGGGCGTGTGCGGCGGCGATGTCCGGATCGGCCATCAGGCGCGCCAGCTCTTCTTTCATGCGCGGCAGGCGGGACAGGATCGAGGTTTCCGCTTCGGCGTTGTTGTTCATCCGAAACCAGTAGGCGAGGCCCTGATCGCGATCCACGTGGTTGACCCGGCCCCGATCCCGCTTGACCAGAAAGCTTTCGGCAGAGCGCACGGCGTAGTGGTTGAGCTGCACCAGATCATAGCCGTAGGTGGACGTGGTCGAGCGCCACGCATTGCGGTAGACATCGCGCGGCATCGGCTTGCCCGACCCGTTGACCCAGTTAATGCGATCCCAGAATTGCGGCTTGAGGCCCTTGGGGCGGTGCACGCCCAGTTTCTTGAAGATTCCGTTGGTCTGGAACAGCGTCTTGAAGCCCCATGCCTGATGCGGCTTGCGGGCCAGTTCCGGAGCGCAGCGCGTGAACTGTTCGGTGATGGGTACATCGACATATTCATGCACATCCGCATTGCCGAACAGCCGCCATGTCATCGAGATCATGTTGGCGTCGGGCACGGCAGTGAACAGCGCATCCAGCGTGCCATCCCCCACCTTGATGTTCACATATTCATCGACGTCGATGCAGGTGACCCACTTTGCCTGTTTGATCACCTTTTCGTCTTCGGCGGATTGCAGGGCGGCGTGCTGAGGTTTGAGTCCCATGTCCTGAAAGTTGTTGATCCGGTGCTGCACGATGCCCTTGGCTTGCAGCATTTCAAGCATCGTGTCGGTGCCATCGGTGCAGTCGTTGGTATAGACGATGATGTCGTCAAACCCGATTGCGCGGTGATAAGCGAGCCATTCGAGGATAAACGGCCCCTCGTTCTTCATCGTTGTGACGATGGCGCAGCGCCCGCGCCCTTTGGGCACTTTGTCGAGCTTGTCTTCGGGCATGCGCACCGGGTCATGGTCGAACAGGTCCTTCGCCCGTTTGAGCAAATCGTCGCTTTCGATCAGAGAGGATTTGGGTACGATCTTGGCCACAGCGCGTGTGGGGTGGCGCAGGGACATGTGGCGGTAAAAGTGGCCGGTCGCACCCTCGTCCGCTTCGCCATTGCCGATGCGAACGGGCCGCCAGACAGCCGTGTCAGGCGCGCGATCCGGGGCGATGCAGAACCGTTTGCGTGTCTTGGTCTTGTCGAACTGGACACAGATGTGATCGCCAAACCGGATCGGATCGCCATTGCGCACCCGCCACGGATAGCACTGTTCGCCCTGTAGCTGGATCACGCCGCCCTGAGCGCGCACCGTAGCGTCGAAGACGGTGTGATCGCCGCGTGTGATAAGGTCATACACTTCGATGTTGGCCACGGCGCGGGCAGTATGCAGGTATCGTTCGCGGATGATTTCGAAGATGCCGAAAGCGCCGAGCGGGGCAGACCAGGGGTCAGACTTGGGCACCTTCATCCGGTCCTTGCCGGGCGCGCCGGGCACGCTGAACGGATGTGTCTCGGGTGGCTGACCCGGCTGGCCAAGAGGCAAATCGCTGGACAGGATCAGGACGGTGCAGGACAGCCCGAGCGCCGCCATGCCTTTTTCAAGATCTTGGACAAATTGATTGTCACTTCCGGGTTTGGCCCGGTCGATCAGAACCACGCCCTCAAGCTCGTGATGTTCGATATGATAGGCAAGCCACGCGAGAACGGTGTCCGCGCTTTCCCCATTGCGGATCGAGGCAAAGCAATTGAGTCCGTCGAACAGATCATGTTCAACCGGCCCGGGCGCGATATCAACGTCTTGCCCGCCGATGCTGAACCGCGGCGCAGTGCCTTCGGGCAGCGCATAGGTGAGGATCGGGCCGTCACCGATGCTTTTCTCTAACACAAGGGTGGCGTTTTTGGGGGGGATAATGGATTTGGGTGCAATGCTTGCGTCGAAGTATAGAGTGATGGTTTGCCCGTCACTGACGGCGTCGACCAGCACGCCATCGTTCAGAACTTGCCCGGCCAGTTTGCGATGCAGAACTTCACTGGTCATTGCAGGCGCTGCCGGAGGATGAGATGTGAGGCTGTCATCACGAGGGAACTATGTATCCGAACAGGTGTGAGTTGTGTCTAGCCCGTCTGAGTTTGAGATGTAAGGCTTGGATCCAATTGGTGAATAGAGGAAAAAGCTTACCGTTCAGAAAACCGATTTTGAGTGGAGTCGGGATGCTGGGGTCGGAACAGTCCTCGCAACGGCCACGTCAAGACGGTCACCACCCGTCTGTCATGTGTGGGCAGTGATGTTTTCCACTCATCATCAGGACGAATTTTCGTTTGCTTGCGGTCAAATCGGCTCGAATTGCCGGAAAACGCCACGCCTGCGGGTGGCATGTAACTGCCCGTTTCCAAGGGTTTGAAGGTTTTTTCCGCCTCAGCTTGACTGGTCAGATCAAGGGTATGGGTCAGGCGCGTCATCTCGGCGGCCGGAAAATCGGCGAGTGTCTCGTAGACCACACGGGTTGTAGGTGTGTTTTTCCTGCGGCTCGCCCAAATGAGACTGTTCGCCCACAACCAACGCCCGGAAACACGCATCGGACCGTGCCGCACCATCAGCGCCTTGCCGTCGGTCACATTCGTATTCTGTTTGATGCGCTGGCGCGAAAATGCGACTGCGCGCGGATCGCGGACAAGATGCACCTCGCGCCACTGAATGCGTTCCCCGGCCCACTGCATCAAGGCGGAATGATAGGCCACCTTGCCTGAATCGATGACAATCGGCTTTCCCGATACGGCGGCGATGGCGCGGTATAGGTTTGAAAACAGGTCGATATATGCGATTTCATCATCAGTCAGCTTGAGGCGCAGGGCCCTCGAAAGCGGAATGATGTGACGCCGTTTGATGATCCGATGCCACAGCGCGAGCGCTGTTTCCGGGTCAAATTCGGGCATCCGTTCGTGCATCTGTGCGATGACGCCTTGCCAGAACTCCGACGTTGAAAACCGTGTGCCATCTGCTGACTGCCAATCGTCTTTCCACCCGTGGCGCCAGATGACGGGCAATTCACCAACGGAAATCGATCCGGGTACTGCCTCAAGCAGGTTGGCCAGAAGTGTACTGCCGGAACGATCAAGTCCGGCGATGTAGACGATTGTGACATTTGACTTGGGGTTAGCCATTTTTTCACCCTTCGCTGTGGCACTGCGAAAAACATGCTTTTCGCGTCGCTCCACTTCAGACCCGGAGAGGTTTCTGGGATCAAGGACACTAGGTCGCCTTTCCAGTTGGGTACAGATAGACAAAAAAGGACGGGTCCACGCCGAACTTGCGCCGGACGATCCAGGCGAGCCAAGCATTCTGAACAAAATTTGCCATCAGAAACCCGATAGCAGTGCCAATGACGCCAAACGCAAGTGTCCCGACTGTGACAGCACAGATGGATATGCCCAGAGTCACAATTTTCACCCGCAAAGACTGACCCGCCGCCCCCATTTGCGCCATGGCCAGACCCGTTGCGCCAAAGGTACAATTGATGAATTGCGTCAGCAACATCACGCCCAGCAGTAGGGACAAACCACCAAGGCCGGATGCGGCACCGCCGAGCGTAGACAGGCGAACTCGATCGGGGTGAAGGAGGTCATGATGGGAACCTTAAGGGCAAACAGAAGCGGTCCCACCAGCAAAGGCGGCAGACTCGCATAGATCAGCGAGAATTTCAGTTGTTTTTGCACTTCGGCCATGTCGCCAAGTGTGTGGGCTTGTGTGATCCGCGTGGCCGTGACGAAGTTGGCGGTGATCAGGAAGAAGAAAAGCAGCATCGAAATGCGCTTTGCCACCGCATAAATTGCCACTATTTCTGGCGGCAGCAAAAACATGGCAATGATGACGTCGGAATGCGCAAGTGCTGCATTGATGAAGCCAAGTCCCCAGAACGCACGCAGGTCAGCGTTGCGCCATATCACCCACCTGACATCGGGACGCGCAATGCGTAGCCCGTGCATGAGGGCAAGCCACGTCAGACCCACAAAGACGCTGAACCAAACTGAAAAACAGTAAATCCAGAAAATCGTCACCAATGGTTCTGTGTCGCCATTCAGCAGGTCCAGCCCCAAACCGGTAAGGACGATGGTGACGAACAAGACTAGCGGAAGACGATGTCGAACAACAGGACCCCGCCTTGCACCCGGCCGTGCGCGCGCAGCAAGTTCGCTGTCACTTCGTTCAGGGCAAATCCCAGTACGATACAGGCAAAAGCACCCAACGTGGCTCTTGGTATCGGCAGCGCGCCATCCGGCAGTACCTGCGCGATCACAAACACCACGAGCGCTGCACCGCATGTCCAGACAACACATGTCGAAAAGAAACGGTCAATCGCGCCGGGCGTGCCTTCGGCCAGCATTTTAGACGGCCAACGCAGACTGGCACCCGGAAATCCGATCCCGACCATGCTTTGCCCGACGCGTGCAGCGCTGATCATGAATGCAAAGACACCGAAGGATGCAGGGTCAAGCGCCTGCGCGGCCACCCAAAGCACGCCAAATGCCAGTACCAGAGAGCTGCTCTTAAGCCCCAGTGTTATCAGGTAGGATAACCTATGCATTTTGGCCCACCCTAAATCCCGGCTTGCGGACCTTCGATTGCCACGCATAACTGTGTGGCAAATTTCGCCTGCCGCGCCGCAAAACCGTCCGCCAATTCCGTTCGATGGTCCGGGGTTGCGGTGTCACCGCGCTCCAACGGCACCTGCGCGATCAGTTCGGACAAAGCCTCGGGGTCGGCAGGGTCGAAGTATTTGGCCATGTCCCCGGCCTGTTCGCGATGAACGGGCAGGTCGGACAGGATCATCGGCGTTCCTAACGCTATGGCTTCTTCTACGGTCGAAGACCGCCCCTCGAACAGGGATGGGTTGATCAAACACCGGGCACATTGCAGGAATGCCAGCACATGTTCACGCGGAACTTGTCCCAGCATGCGCACTGACCCTTTTTCTTCCATTTTTGCCAGACGAGCCTTTAGCGTTTCGACGTAAGCCTGATCACGGTGATCATATCCCGAGCCCGTAATGACCAAGAGCCCGTCCCATCCACGCGCGACAAGTGCCTCAAGTGCTGTAATGACAAGCATATGGTTTTTGTGCTTCCAGAACTGATTTGGCAGGTAAATGAACGGGGCGTCCAGGTCATGTTCAGCGAGGATCTTGGCAAGCTCATTCTTTTTGAGAGGGTCCAAAGTTGGCGTGAATGGCACGACCACCGCTTTGTCGGGCTGATCTGGCGCCATCTTTTGATAGCTTTGCTTCGCGTCAAAGCTCGACAGAATGATGCGGTTGGCAGAGCGCGCGCACAGCCGGTATGAAAACTCTCGCATCCACCACCGCGCGCGCGAAAATAGGTGCGGGAGGAAGCGATGCTGGAAGTCGGGAATCCAAGTGATCACTGTTATGCCGGGACGGCGGCCAAGATAGAGCGTCGGCGAAAATACGTGTGTGATCCCCGCGGCCTGGATTTTCTGGGAGACGTCCGGAGCAAAGCCACGCAGCAAGATGCGCGCCAACACGACGGGGCTGCGCAAAGCGTTCAACTCAGGCACTTTCAGAACCACGACTTCGCCACTGTCGACCAACGGCGTCAAAATGTCGGGGACTGTGTCGAACGAAGAAACAAGGAAGATTTTTCGATCAGGCCGGGCCGCGCGATATGTGGAGACAAGGTTGAAGACGTAGTTCTGGCCGCCAATCCAAGAGGATGACAAGGGCAGGTATGAAACCTACCGCGCCTTCAGATGAATCATCGCTCATACTCAGACCGCATTTCCGGCTCTGGGCACGTCTTCGTCCCAGGCGTTCTTGTACCACTGCGCGACCTCGCCAAAACTTTTGAGCGGATTGGGAGGCATGAGGAGAGGTGGAGCACCTTTCACGGTCAGGATGTCCTTTAGCTTGGTCGTGTCCGCCACAAGCATATCCGGGTCACCCGCCGCGCGCACGCCGCTGAATGACACTGGCACGTCCGGTGAGATGGCACGCACAAATTCATTTGCCGCGTCATGCACACTGACTGCCTGCCCGCACCCCAGATTGACCGGCCCGCAACCGATGGGCGCTGTTTTGACCAACGCGATCATGAGCGCTGCGGCGTCGCTGACCAGTAACCAGTCGCGCTGTTCATTGCCACTGCCCATGAGTTTGATCTCGTGCGCGCCCATGTGAAGCCGCCCCGCAATATCCCAGAACAATTGTTTGCGAAGTCCACGTCCAAAACAGCGAGAATATGCGGACAGGAAGGACATCAAGATCGCTGTGCTGATGCCAAAGCACTGCCAGATCTTCGACCATCTTCTTGTGCCATCCATAAGGAGAGATCGGACAAAGGGCGGAGCTTTCCGTGATTGGTGCCGTGTAATCCGCACCGTAAACTGCTGCCGAGGATGCAACCAACACGCGCGCCTTGGGCGCATTGTCAGACACCCATTGAAACAGCACAGCTGCGGAATGTACTGAATTTGTAAAATCGAGCATCGGGTCCGCGAGTGACCGCCCGACCGAAGACCCACCGGCAAGATGATAGATCGCGTCAGGTGGGCCAGTGCGCGCAAGCAACCTGTCCAACGCCCCGACCGAGATATCGCCTGCCTCAACGTGATGCATATCGGGCTGGGGTGACGCGCCGCGGCCAAGTCCACAACACACAGTCCCAGGTTCGGCGCCTATTTGCCGTGCAAGTTCCTGACCCAAAAAACCGGCAGCACCCGTAATCCAGACGACCCGCTTGTTAGCAACTTCATTGATCACGAGGCACACTCCGCTACCCAGCTATTGTCATTCTCGTAACCAAGATCGATGAGCATTTGGCCCGCATAATGGTCAAACACTTCGGCGGCTTCCTTTTGAAAAAGCATTCCGCCAGTCGCCCACAATCCCCTTACGCAGAAACACGGCCTCTTCGCTCTCGTGACCGACTGCCCGGCCAGACATCCGCTCAAAAGAAAACGCCTCAACAACTTCGGCGATACGCGCTTTGGGCACGTCCTTGTCCAGATGTTCAAGTGCGCGCGTCAGCATGGCCACGGGATCAGTTCGCGCCTCTTCATAGCTGAGGGTGCAGGCCGTTGGAACGTCTTTCCATGCCGCACAAAATTCAGTCCAGGAGAATCGGGGATAGACCGGGTTGGTGAACGACTGCTCGATGAAGCGTGGCAGATTTTCGCGCACCGCGCTGGCGTCGTCCAGTGGCACCTTGTTTGCGGTGAATTTGGTTAGCCGCGCTGTGCGCTCATCATGCAGGAAAAAGCTGTGGTGATAATACGACACTAAAATATCACGCCCATCCCGCAAGATTATGATCGGCGCAGACCCCGCCAATACGCCGGGCAGGCAATGTTTGTGGATCAGATAGGGACGAAACGGCACAAGTCCTTCGCGCACGTATGGCCGGTCTGCCAAAGCCGAGATCATCTGCCCGATCCAGGTGCCCCCCGACTTGGGATACTCGCTTACGACCACTGACCCCAACACGGGGCGCAAGACAACATCACCTAAATGGCGGGCAGTGGAATTTACCTGTGGTAACAGCAACGACGACCTCACAGATTAGAGTTAATTTGGGAATGTGCCTGAGGACGGGTTTGTAGTCTTTTGCGCAGCCTTTGGCCAAGTGCAAGTAGCGGAAGGGCCAGAATGCAGCCGATGACTATGGTTTTGAGCGTGTGTTCGAAGCCGTACCACATGATGCGAAAGGAAAAGGTCAGAACAGTCATGGAAATCAATGCTGCAAAGATACGCCTTGGATGCTGGTGAAAATCAGCAAGTACACGGGTTGAAGAGTTCAGGATGAACACGAGCACGCACAGGAAAATGGCGACCCCAAGCCCCAGTCCATTCATAAACGGCTCCGTCAGAAAGTATTCGCCACCGATTAGCCGCGTACGTTCTGCCAGATAGTCATAGGCGCGTGGGGGACGGTCCAGACCGAAAAAGCCCGGGGGCAGACGTTGCAGCAGATCAAGGTAGGTCTGACCGAAAAACACTGGCAAATCGCCATCACGCACGGAAATCAGAGCAAACACGTAGGTGTTGAATACGTTCTCGATACCGCCGGGCCATGACACAAACGAGCGGTCAAGATAGCTGGACACAGACAGCAACTGCCGCAAATACCCAACCAGACCAAACAACACGATGACCACAAAAATCGATGTGCGTCGGGTGAATCGGCTGACACGGTCCCCTTGCGTCAGGAACAGGCCAAAAAGCAGTCCGATCGCTTCGACCCGACTGGCGCTCAACAGCTGCCAAATGGACACGAACAGCACGGTGAGCAGACAGATGATCAATGCCAGTCGCTTGATCCGAGGTGAAATTCCCTGAACCCTTTGCAGGATAGACAGCGACAACAGCATGGCCGCGCCGCACACCACGACAAGTCCTGTCGCGAAGTTCAAGGCATCATCGCGGGATTCCTTGATGACGCTGTAAGCGACGCGACCAAGGTTCAAGAAGAGAAGGTGGCGCATCCAGAAGGTTGGCGACTAGCAAAGCAGCCGCAGATGCCGGGAAGATTACAACGATTGTGGTAGGTCGCCATTTTGCGCCGCCCAGCTGAAAATTGCCTTGCGACGACAAAATCTGAACGGTTGTGAGATTGAGGGCCAGAAAGACCAGCGCCAAGCCGCCGATCAGAAGTGGCACGACAATCGCCTCATCGGTCTGGTGTCGGATGGAGCCGGACGAATATGCCGCGTACCCCAGCAGATCGAGCGACAACATCGGAGCAAGAAGGGGTAGGTCGCAATGATCAGCAACCACAAGGCTGGCGAAAACTCCTGCGCGCCGCGTTGCCGGATAATGACAAAGGCGAGGCCGATAAAAACGTATGTAAGCGCGCGCCAGCCGGGCGGAACAGAGGTGCCAAGCACCCAGAAGAACGACACGAACACGATTGCAAACAAAACCAGAAGGCTGGCGAAGATTCGCACCAGCGACATCTGCGATGCGCCCGTCAGGTTGGTCTCATGTACCGAAGCCCCGGACACTTACCCGCGCCGCTTTCTTGGGTCTCGTTTGGCAGTCGATCGGAGCCGAGTACATAACGTAGCAGTGCGTGCATGGATCATACCCGTCACACGCCGGTTGGAATTGCCGGAAATCGTCCAAGACCAAAGAATTTGAAAAGGCTTGTTTGCCAGCCGCGCACGCGCCATGTCCGTTCCCTTCATTCCAAGATCCGTCAGCTTTGCCGCCAGCCCTTTGCCGGCGTTGGTCACAAATGAATCGTCGTGCATGTGGATATACTCACTTGGCCCCATGAGCGACGCAACCTGCATCGTATCGGATCTCGTTACGCCCCGGTACATAGCAGATCTCATGGCGCCCACTGTCGAGGAGATGGCAGTTGTTTTGGCAAAGCTCGTGGGAATTCTCATAGTGGAGTACTCACAGACTTTCGAACCAGTGATCAAAGTGGTCGCTCGGGGCACCAATATGGAGTGCCATACGGATCAACGCCATTGTTCACAAGTCACGGCTATCACCGAAACCGGACATTTCCCTTTGAAACCCGGAATTTCTGTGGCGGAAAACGGCCGGTCCCCCGTCCACTTCACCCGATGGATGCACCACTTCCAGCCTAGGAAACCCGCGCACAGACTGGTCCGCGCTAAATAAATTTACCGGAATCCGTTTTTGCGCGGCACTGTTGATGGGGCCGGTGCCACCCGCTTTCCAATCCGGGAGAAATGGGTTTAATTGCCCGCGTTAAACTTGCTGGAAAACAGAAAGAACCTGCCTTGATACAAACGTGTCACCATCAGTCCTGCCCGTTTCGGGCGTTCGCCCTCGACGCAGCAAGCGTTCTACATATCAGTTGCTGTCGCACCGAATTGACCGAGGGATAGACCATTGGCAGATGCAGAAGCGGTGAACGCAACGAAATTGCGGACCTACCCCGAGGTGGGCGCGGGCGGGTTCACCCGGATTGACGGCACCATAGAATTCTTCGCCCGCATCGCGGCGCTGACCGAACCGGACCATGTCGTGCTTGACCTTGGCGCCGGGCGCGGCGCGAATTTTCAGGAAGATCCAGCGCCATACCGACGCGCGCTGCTCAGCCATCGTGATCGCTGTGCCCGGGTCATCGGCGTGGATGTCGACCCGGTGGTCAAAACCAACCCGTCGCTGCAGGTGAAGCACACGTCATAGGAGACGATGGACGCCTGCCCCTTGATGACGCATCTGTCGACCCGATTTGTTCCGACAACACGTTCGAACATGTTGACGATGCCGCTGGCTTTGCCGCGGAAATTGATCGCGTGCTCAAACCCGGCGGATGGTTATGTGCCCGAACACCCAACAAATGGGGATATATCAGCCTTGGTGCCAACCTTGTGCCCAATAAGTTTCACGTCAGTTTTCTGAAGACGCTGCAACCCGGCCGGAAGGCGGAAGACGTTTTTCCCACAAGGTACCGATTGAACACGATCAGCGATCTCAAAAACCGCTTCCCGCCAGAACGGTGGAGCCACCATTCCTACACATGGAACTCAGAGCCTGCATATTTCGGCGCGAATTATGTGGCGTGGCGCTTGATGATGGGTGTTCAAGCGATCCTGCCCAGAGCACTTGGCGCAACTTTGATGGTTTTCATTCAGAAGAAAAAGTGAGGTTATGGTGTGCTGTAGTGCGCACTGGACCTTAGTTCGTGTAGTACTTCGCCCCATACACCGAATGGGCCCCGTAGCTTCCGCCATACCCATACCGCTTCATGCCGCGTGCGCTGATCTGGCTTAACACCAGTCCGGTCACGCGCTGGCCCGAATTGTGGAACATGCGCAACGCTTCATCGACCTGAGCCTTGCTGGTCTTGTCCCAATGCACGGTGAAAATGATCGCGTCCACCTGCTCTGCGATGATGCGCGCGTCGGGCACGACAAGGACAGGCGGTGTATCGATGATGACGGCATCATAGGACGCGCGCGCCTCTTCGACCAGTTTCTTGAACTTGTCGGAGGCAAAGAGGTCGGCAGCGTTGATTCCCGTCTTTTCACCGGGCAGGACGTCGGCACCGAAATTTTCATTTCGAAACACGGCCTCTGCCAGTGTTTTGTCGCCGTTAAGGACGGAAACGATACCGTGCCGGGGCACGTTTTCGAAGTATTCATGAAGGGTGCGACGCCGGATATCGCCTTCCACGAGCAGTACTCGTTTACCCAAGCCCAACAGGTTTTTGTGCCAATGCGAGAGAGTTTGTCGTTTTCCCTTCACCGGGCACAGAAGACGTCGACAAAATGACTTTTGGCGGTTTGTCGACGTTAGACAGCATTATCGAGGTGCGCAGGTTGCGAATGAATTCCGCAGCCGCCGAAGTCGGTTTGTCCGACAGGTATTGCAGCACCTTCCGCCGTGTTGAAGATGGCATGCTGGGGATCTGACCCAGCACGGAGTAACCAGTGAACGCCTCCAGGTCCTGAGCAGTGCGGAACCCGTTGTTGCGCATTTCGCGCAGCAAGACGAGGCCGGTGCCCAGCATCAGGCCCAGAATGCCCGACATCGCGAGGATCAGATATGTGCGCGGCTCGGCTGCTTCCAACGGCATTACGGCATCAGACAGAATACGGCTGTCCGCTTGTTGAATGCCCTGCTGGGCCGACGTTTCGTTGAAACGGGTCAGGAAATACTCGTAGAGTACCCGAGTTGCCTCGGCCTCGCGTGTCAACTGCTGCAGTGTGATCAGGTCTTCGCCCTGCTGATCCAGCGCGCGGTTCAACTCGATTTCGGAACCACGCAGGGCGCGCAGTTGCTGATCGGCGCGGGTCAGTTCGATCTGTTTGCGCTGGAGAACCTGCTCCAGACGCGTGTCAAAGGCCTGTGCGATGCCATCGTCATTCGCCGCACGTGGCAGCAGGCGGTTCAGTTGAGCGTCATTGGCCAGTGCAGCCTGTTCGCCACGGGTTCCGGCAGCGTTCATTGCGGCGATTTCAGCTTCAAGCCCGGCACGGGTGGCCTCGGCCCCCGAGATGCGGTCGCGCACATCTTTGATCTGACGTTCAAGTGCTTGGAGGCCCTCAATCGACACAAGCTCCGGTCGATGCACTGAATTCGGAAACGTCGGCCTCGGCCTGCTCAAGACGCGTCTGCAATTCGGACACCCGCTCGCTCAACCATATCGTGGCTTGCTCGGTGGCTTCGAATTTCACCTCAATCTGGTTGAGGATATAAAGATCGACCACGGTATCGGCGATCAGCGCCGACTTGCGTGGATTTTGTGTTTGCACGGTGACCTGAAAGACAAGGCTTTGCGGCACATTCCGAATAGAGATCGCATCAAGGAGATTGGTAATCACGGAATCGCGGGTGCGCTTGGCCTCTTCTTCGGGCGTGAGCACGATTGGGGCGGCCTTCAGACCCAGGATACTCTTGACCCTGAGTCTTCGCCTGATCGAGGGCCGAGGGCGTGCGCAGGGCGAAATTGAATTCGGGATCTTCGGTCAGATTTAGACGGTCGACCACTTTTCCCATCAACCCGCGGGCGCGCAGCACTTCGACTTCGGAGTTCACTTCGGACGTTTCGCCCGAAATGCCCCCAACCACACTTTGCAGATCGACGATTTGTTCCTGATTGGTCTCAAGGATCACAACAGCCGTTGAGCGATACATTGGTGTCGCCACAACGTAGGCATAATAACCGCCCACGAGAATCGCCATTAATGTCGTGAAAAGGATAAACCACTTTCCGCGCCAAAACGTGGAAAACAACGCGCCAAGGTCGATGACATCGTCATCTGCGACCGTATTAATCTGGCTTGCCGATTGCGCCTCGCTCGGGGCGATGTTTCTGGAAACTTGCATGTTTTTAACTGTCTAAGCCCCTGCCATCGGGTTTTTTCGTTATACCTGCGCGCCTACTATACCGCGAACAAGGCGACTGCGACCAAAAAATAGTGCGGTTTTACGCCATAGGCGGATGTGTGCATTGATTGTCCTATGGTTTCGGCTGTATGTACGAGAAAAGCTGTGTTACGACAAACTATAGTTATTTGGAGGGCGCTCGGATGCTCAGATCTTTCTACACCAGCCTGACGGTTGCCGGACTTGTGATGGGGTCCGTCCAATTTGCCACGGCTCAAGCCGTTGATTGCAGTCTCGCTGCCAATGCAGAAGCAGCGGCGTGCCAGAACCTGCCGGATACGACACAAACAGGTACGCCCAACTACGGCGCTTTGGCCGGTGGTGTTGCGGCGGCAGTCCTGCTGGGTGCGGCCGGTGGATCGGGTAGCACAACATCGACAACAAGCACGACGTCGACCAACTAAATCAGTCTGCGGGTCCTCATAGTCGGGCCAGAAATTTTGGAAAGGCTTCCATTGGAAAATGGAGGCCTTTCTTCGGTTTGGCGCGACAGCTTATTCAGGGGTCGTACCTGTTCACAGTTTGAGAGCGGCGGCTGGTTTCGCTTGGGTGTGGAGTTTTGTGGCCTTGCCTTGATGCCGGCGAAGGGCATTAGAACCCGGTGAACACCATGTCGAGCGCTGTTGTGATCTCGTCCTGCGCGTGGGCCAAACTGCTGTGGCGATCGGTCAGGATCGACGTGGGCACGGTTGCGAGGAATTGCGTGACCATCACGACTTGCGTTCCGTCGATGTCGAATACCGGATTAAGGCGTCGCGCCGGGGTAGGGGCCGCATCAAGTGGCATCAGGGGTACCACTACCCGTGTCGTCAGCACGTCGATCAGATCGGACTGTACGTCGAGCAGGTAGCCGTCCTCGCTGGCATAAAGGTCGAAACGCGCCATCAAAAATTGCGGTATTTGGCCAGCGGCAAACCGTTGTCTTGCACCCACGCGTTCGAGCTTTGGAGCGCTGCGGCATTGTCGCGTTTCCACTGCGCCGCACGCGCCTGCGCGACAGCATCTTCCAGACCTTGTTCGGCGGCACGCGACAGGTTGATATCGAGGTCGCGCGCCTCTTGCAGCAAAGTGGCGTCGATCGACAGATTTGTTGGTTTGCGCAGCGGGGCGGGCATGACGTGTCCTGTGCCTGGGATGGTAGCACGATAAGGCGCATGCTCATGCGCGTCAATCATGCGCATCGATATGCGCAAAAAATTGCTTGCGTTCCAAATGGAACGACCCTTCGGCGAACGCAATCTCAACCGACCGTTTCGAATGATGTCTTGCCGTGTTCGATCAGTACGGCGGTGAGGTTGCCGGTCGCGTAGGCTCCGGTGTCAATCGCAATGCGTCCGTTGCGTGCGTGGGGCACGTCGACAATTGTGTGGCCATGCACGACCCACACCCCGTCCGTCCGGTCCACCTTGGCGAAATCACGGTGACCCCAATGCAATGCTTCGGTGTCCTGATTGTCGATGCTACGCAGCGGATCAGCCCCGGCATGCACCACGGCAACATTGCCTGATTGCCAGCGCGTCGGCAAAGACCGCATCCAGCTGATCAGTTCGGGCCCCATCTTGTCTTTCAACTGGTCCCGCGCCGCGATCAGTGCCTGCGCGTTGCCGCCGTTTGTCACGCCCGAAATGCCAAAGCTGGCAAGCGTCTGCAAACCGCCATAGCGCAGCCACCTTGGCCCCACTTTTTCCGGGGACTTGAGAAAGCCCAGCATCATCTCTTCGTGGTTGCCAGAGAGGCAGGTGATATCGGTACGTTGCGACAAAAGCCGCAGAACCTCTGCGCTGTGCTCCCCGCGGTCTACGTAGTCCCCGACACACACAATCGGATAGGCCGGGCCCATCTCCAGAAACAGCTCCAACAGATCAATACGCCCGTGGATGTCACCGACCGCAATGAACGGGCTGTCCGGAGCGGGCGCCGGAAATTCCGGACCAGCGACAAATCGCCGAAACAGACGTGTAATCATGCAAGTTTCTCAAGCCGGTGGTGTTGCAATTGAGACGCAACGGGTCTTGAAGTCATAAGGATTGTTCGACGGGAAGTGAAGACGTTCGCCATTGGTTGGTATTGGTGGACAGGGTAGTGGGAAAGGCGGCGCATGAAGTCGCGGGTCTTGGCAGTAATATGTGGATGCCTCGGCTTTGTCGGGGGGATCTGCCTCTGGGCAGACGCTGTCAACCTACGGAACGCCCGGCCTCATTGACATGCCAACGGCGCAGGTCATGCCGGACGGACAGGTTGCATTGATCTGCGAATACCTTCGGTAACATCTCTCGCAACACGTTCACTTTTCAGTTGTTGCCCCGCCTTTACGGATCGTTCCGCTATGGGGCCATCAGGGAATTTTCGGGCCGGGCGGAAAACAACGGCGATCTGTTCGACCGCAGTTTCGATATTCACTACCAGCTTGCGTTTGAGACCGACCGACGCCCGGCACTGGCCTTTGGCCTGCGTGACTTCGGTGGAACCGGGGTTCTGTCTGGCGAATACTTTGTCGCGACCAAGACCTTTGGTGACCGCCTGACCGTTACGGGCGGCATGGGGTGGGGACGGCTGGCGCAACGCGGTTCGTTCAGAAATCCACTTGCCGAGTTTGCGGGACGTTTCGAAAACCGCCCAAACGCAAATGAAGGCGGGATAAACACCACTGGTCAGCTCGATTTTGGAGCGTGGTTTCGAGGGCCTCGCCGCCCTTTTCGCCGGGGGTGGAATACCGTGCGACCGACCGTTTGAGTTTTCAGCTCGAATACTCATCGGATGCCTATGATGTGGAAGTCGGCAACGGTGTGATCGAGATCGACTCGCCCTTCAACATCGGCCTCAACTATTCATATCCCAGTGGGTCGAACCTGCGTGCCTTTGTGATTGGGGGGCGTGAAATCGGGTTTCAATACAGCTTTACACTCGATCCCAAGAAACGCCGCCAGCCCGGTGGGCTTGATGCTGCGCCAATGCCCATTCTGGGCCGTGACGCGGCGACTTTTGCGGACATGCAGTTGAATGATCGGAGGGCATTGACCGTGGCCCGCGATCAGCTTGCAAAGGTCCTGCAGGACGATGGCATCGACCTTGAGGCCTTTCGGGTCCAGGCCGGGCGTGCAACTGTGCGTATCCAGAACAACCGTTGGGATGTCGAGGCGCAGGCCATCGGGCGCACGGCGCGGGCCATGGCCAATACCTTGCCAAGCAACATCGAAACCTTTGTCATCATCCCGCAGGTCAGGGGGGTCGCCAACAGTACCATCACCCTGCAACGCAGCGATCTGGAAGAGCTTGATACCGACTATGACGGTGCATGGCGGTCTTTGGCGCGCACACGGATCGACGATGCCCCAATTTCGGATCGTGACGGCGAAGTGCCGGGCCTTTATCCGAAATTCACCTATGGGCTTGGCCCATATCTTACATTCTCGTTCTTTGATCCAAATGAGCCTGTGCGCTACGAAGTGGGCGCACAATTCTCGTTCACTTATGCGCCGCGTCCCGGCCTGACCTTTGGACGGCCTGTTCCGCCAGCCGCTGGACGGCAATATCGATGACGCCACACGCCAGTCCAATTCGGTGATCCAGCGTGTGCGTTCGGATTCCGTGCTTTATGCGCAGGAATCCGAGTTTGAGATCAATCGCCTTACGGCTGAATATATGTGGCGCCCTGGAGATGATATGTTTGCGCGGGTCACGGGCGGGTATCTTGAGAACATGTTTGCCGGGGTGTCGGGTGAGCTGTTGTGGTATCCCATTGACAGCCGCTTGGCGCTGGGGGTCGAGATCAACTATGCCAAGCAGCGCGATTTCGACATGCTGTTCGGCCTGCAGGATTACGATGTGATCACCGGCCATGCCTCGGCCTATTATGATTTCGGCAACGGTTTCATCACGCAGATCGATGTGGGGCGCTACCTGGCGGGTGATTGGGGCGCGACGTTCTCGCTGGATCGCGAATTCAACAACGGGTTCAGGATCGGGGGCTATTTCACGCTGACCGACGTGTCGTTTGATGATTTCGGCGAAGGGTCCTTTGACAAGGGCATCCGCTTTACCGTGCCGGTGTCCTGGCTGACCGGGCGGCCATCGCGTTCGGTCTATTCAGAAACCATTCAGCCTGTGTTGCGGGACGGGGGTGCGCGGTTGAACGTGGCCAACCGCCTTTACGGTGTGACGCGGGAATACCGGGCGCAGGGCCTGAGCGACGGATGGGGGCGTTTTTACCGATGAAGCGCAGTTTTGCCTTTTTCATGATGGCGCTTGCGATGCTGGCCGCGTGCGGCACCGCCGTGGATGACGAAAGCGGGCTGGGCCAGTCGCTTGCCGTTCTGACAAACCGGGGTGGGGCAGCGCAGTTCGTGCCGCGCTTCACCGCCCTGATCGAACGTGACGCGCCCCGATTGCAGGTGGCATTTGTGGAACAGAACGTGTCAGCGGACATCCTGCTGGAACGTCAGGACGGTCCTTTTGCCTACTGGCTGAGTTCGGATGGCACGCACATCATCCTTGAGAACGGAATGCTGCACAGCACGCGGGGTCTGGGTGAGGGGTTGCTTGCCTCTGACCTGAAACAGCCCTTGGCGCTGGTGTTGTCCTTACAGGAGGGCTGGTCGGACCGGTTCCACACCTACCTGGACGGCAACGATTTTGCAGTCACCCGCACCTATCGCTGCCTTATCGAAGATCGCGGTCCGGAGGAGATCGACCTATTCGGCACGCCCACGGCCACACGGCTGATGCGCGAAAGCTGCCGCAGTCTGGACCAGGAATTTGTAAACTTGTATTGGGTGGCCTCATCCGGCAGGGACATCGTATTGTCCCGGCAATGGGCTGGCCCTGTCATCGGTGCGATTTCGACCCGCATCGTACCGAGATGAAGGAGAGTTGAGATGTTGAGATATCTGGTACTGGCAGGGGCCATGCTTGCCATGACAAGCTGCGGGACGGTCTATCGATCTTCTTCCGTTCAATCCGGGCCGACGGATGGAACCAACGTCCGCGTGGTACCGATCAGCGCGGAAACGGTGGTTCAAGCCAACCGATCCGCGTTCCAGCCCAAGACCTTGCCAGCCGTGTTCTCATTGACTGCCGGGGGCGGGTCGGGGTTGCGCGGGGCCGGCGCCTTGCCAGACCCCACCTTCGATCTGGAGCCGCGCCTCGGGTGCGCTGGCCCTGCGAGTGCCACCAGCGGTCCCGTCGGAGGCCTATCAAATCGGCGTCGGAGACGTGGTTTTGTTGTCAACGCCAAGCACGGGATCGACGGTCGAGGAACTGTCGGGCCTGTTGGCCGCGCAGAACGCGCGTCAAGGATACACCGTGCAGGATGACGGATCGATCAATATTCCCAATGTGGGTCGCGTCCGCATCGCCGGACTGACCATCGAATCCGCCGAGGACGTGCTGTTCCAGCGACTTGTTGAAAACCAGTTCGACCCGACCTTCAGCCTTGAGATCGCCGAATTCAATTCGCGCAAAGTCTCCATCGGCGGCGCAGTTGGCAATCCGGCTGTAGTGCCCATCGGGCTGACGCCGCTGTTTCTTGGCGATGCATTGGCCGCTGCGGGAAGTGTGACTGTGCAGGATCAGGATTTTGCGTCCGTGCGCATCTACCGTGACGGGACCCTCTACCAGATTCCACTGACCACCCTTTACAGCCGCGCCGATCTGTTGCGCACCCGGCTGACAGACGGGGACGCGGTGTTTGTGGACACCGAATACGAGCTGGACCAGGCGCAAAGCTATTTCGAACAGCAAATCGCCCTTGTCGGTGCCCGCCAGCAGGCACGCAGTGCCGCCCTCAACGAATTGCAGGCCGAAGTGAGCATCCGGCGCGGGCAACTTGACGAGGCGCGCACCAACTTCCAGCTGCGCCGCGAGCTTGGCGCAGATAATCGGGATTATGTTTATTTGACGGGTGAGGTCGGATTGCAGTCCCGCTATGCCTTGCCCTATGAACGCAGGGCCAAGCTGGCCGATGCGTTGTTTCAGGATGCACGCGGGATTACAGTGATTCTCGGCGACATTTCGCAAATCTACGTGCTGCGGGCCAGTCAGGATCCCCGCGAATTCGGCGCTGTCACCGCATGGCATCTGGATGCGCGCAACGCAGCCAACTATGCTTTGATGACGAATTTCGAATTACGCCCCGATGATGTCATATTCATTGCACAACAGCCCATTACCCGATGGAACCGAGCAATATCGCAGGTCGTTCCGTCGTTGCTGAACACGGCGCGCATCGCGACTGACAACTAAAGAAGGCCATTTTCATGTCTATTACTCCGGTCCTGTTATGCGGCGGCTCGGGCACACGCCTGTGGCCCCTGTCTCGCAAAAGCTATCCCAAGCAATTTGCCGCTTTGCTTGGGGAACAGACTTTGTTTCAGGCTTCGGCCAGCCGCATGGCCGGCTTTGAGAAACCACTGATCGTGACGGGGTCGGATTTTCGTTTCATTGTGACCGAACAATTGGCTGCAGTCGGAATTGACCCGGGCGCCATTCTGTTGGAACCCGCCGGGCGCAATACGGCACCCGCAGTGCTGGCCGCAGCACTTTATCTTCATGCGCAGGATCCCGAGGCTGTGATGCTGGTCTGCCCTTCTGACCACCTGATCCCAGATGCTGACAGTTTTCTCGCAGCCGCCCAGACCGCCCTTGAAGTGGCGCGCGCAGGTCAGCTTGTGACCTTCGGCATTGCGCCCACGCATCCCGAAACCGGCTATGGGTACCTTGAACTTGCAGGCCCGGCAGATGGCGGTGCCGTGCCTTTTGCAGCGCTTTGTGGAAAAACCCGACGCGGACACGGCGGCCACTCTGGTTGCCTCGGGCAAACATATGTGGAACGCTGGGATTTTCATGTTCAAGGCCAGCACCATCATCGATGCGTTTACGGCCCATGCCCCCGATCTGATGGCACCGGTCTCAAGTGCGGTTGCGGACGCCCAGGCCGATCTTGGTTTTCTGCGCCTTGCCGCTGAACCATGGGCGCAGGCCAAAGACATTTCGATCGACTACGCGGTGATGGAACAGGCCGACAACCTGTCCGTGGTCCCCTATTCTTCGGCATGGTCGGATCTGGGCGGATGGGACGCGGTGTTGCGCGAAAGCCCCAAGGACGAACGGGGCGTCGCGACCCATGGCAACGCCACTGCGATTGATTGCGACGATACCCTTTTGCGCTCCGAAAATGATGAGCTGGCCTTGGTTGGCATCGGCCTCAAGAACATCGTGGCCGTGGCGATGAATGACGCGGTTCTGGTTGCGGATGCGACCCGTGGGCAAGACGTCAAACTGGCTGTGCAGTTGCTCAAAGATCAAGGCGCGCTGCAGGCCGAACAGTTCCCCAAGGATCACCGCCCGTGGGGCTGGTTCGAAAGCCTCGTGATCGGCAACCGGTTTCAGGTCAAACGGATTGTCGTGCACCCCGGCGCCGCCTTGTCCCTGCAAAGCCATCACCATCGTGCCGAGCACTGGATTGTCGTCGAAGGCACGGCCCGTGTGACGGTGGATGAAGAGGTCAAACTGCTGAGCGAAAACCAGTCCGTTTACATCCCGCTTGGGGCCGTGCACCGCATGGAAAACCCCGGCAAGGTCCCCATGGTTCTGATCGAAGTCCAGACGGGATCGTATCTGGGTGAGGACGACATCATCCGCTACGAAGACGTCTATGCGCGCGGTCAGGGTGCGAAGGGTAGCTCCTTGGCGCAGACCGGGTGGGTCAAGCCACGGCACAACCCTTCAGACCCGATCAGATTCGGGGGGGCGAGACTCACATGCGTCTCCGAAAAATACACTTGCTGAGCGCTCCAATTGACAAGCGCGCCACCATAATGCTGCGTATGCGCGCTTATTTCCTGTGCAGACGTTCATGCTGGGTTACGGAAAAGCGCCGAGCGTTCGCGGCTTTTCTGGCATCGGTAACTGTTTGAGAAGTATAGATATCTTTAAGATCGCGGGATCTCTGTACTTTTCCCCGCTCAGCAATTAAGCATAATGCCAGCGCGACATTGCCTAAAACGTCGTTTTACAAATCCTCCATTTGCTGCGAAGCAACGAGTCGGATAGGTGTTGAACGAATTGTAATTTGGTTGCTACGGACCGTCGGGGGGCTGGTGCATTGAAATATGAAGACTTCTCTGCCATTGCGGCGGACGTTACGGCTGTTCCTGAGACTGAGAACGACGGGCTGTACGCGCGGTATGGCAAACGTCTTTTTGACCTCGTCTGCGCTGGTCTTCTGCTCCCATTGCTTGTTCCCGTTATTGCAATCCTTTGGCTGATTGCCCGCCGTGATGGTGGTCCTGGTTTTTATGGTCATGAGCGGGTCGGACGGGATGGCGTAACTTTCAAATGTTGGAAAGTGCGTTCCATGGTCCATGATGCCGAGGTCAGGCTGGACAACCTTTTGAAACGCGATCCTGCCGCCCGTCAGGAATGGGAAAATAACCAGAAGCTGTCAAATGACCCGCGCATCACTGCGTTCGGGTCCTTTATTCGCAAGACCAGCCTCGACGAGCTGCCCCAGATCATCAATGTGATCCGGGGTGAGATGAGCTTTGTCGGGCCCAGGCCAGTGGTTGAGGACGAATTGCGCCGCTACGGGACGCGTAAGGCCATTTATCTCAGGATGAAGCCCGGGATCACGGGCTTGTGGCAGGTCAACGGTCGCAACGGCACGTCGTACAATGAACGTGTCGCGCTGGATGTGAGTTACAACGAGGTCGTGTCGCTGGCCTTGGATGTCAAACTGATGCTGACCACAGTCCGCTGCGTCCTGTTCCGCACAGGTATCTAACTCCAATCAATCGAACACGTTTCCACCTGGTCGTTGGATGGATTAATCAGTTTTGAAGTTACTAGTTGTTTCCATCAATTTCGCACCAGAGATTATATCCACTGGTCTGTACGCGACCGAAAAAGCGGAATGGCTTTCCCGCAATGGTGTCGACGTCAAGGTGGTTGCCGCGCAACCCTACTACCCGGCTTGGAAAATTTTCGGACGGCTACCCTCTGTTCCGGTACAAAACGCGGCGGCTCAACGATCAGCTGAGTATCACCCATTGCCCGCATTATGTTCCGGCGCGTCCAACAGGAATCCGGCGCATTCTGCATCATACGTCTTTTGCTGTGACGGCGATTTTTCCGGCGCTTTGGCACAGCCTGCGTCACAGACCCGATTTGGTCGTTGTGGTTGCTCCCTCCCTCATATCTGCGCCTATCGGGTATCTTGCCGCGCTTTTGTGCGGGGCAAGAAAATGGCTTCATGTTCAAGATTTTGAAGTGGAGGCTGCCTTTGCGACGGGTTTGCTCAAGGACAGCGGGTTTTTCAGTCGCGCGGCCTCCGGTTTTGAACGCTGGTGTCTGACGCGGTTTGATCTGGTTACGACCATTTCAAAGCCCATGCTTGTCAAACTCGTCGAGAAAGGTGTCGATCCGGAACGCGTTTACGAGTTCCGAAATTGGGCAGACCTTGAGGCTGTGTCGCCATTGGATGGGCCGTCGCCACTCAAACAAGAGCTGGGAATAAACGCTAAACACGTGATCCTTTACTCGGGCAACATAGCGAACAAACAAGGTCTTGAGATCATTCCCGAAGCGGCTCAGATACTGAAGTCGCGCAAAGACATCATGTTCGCGGTGTTCGGCGATGGCCCAGCTCTCAAAACGCTCAAGGAAAAGTCCTCGGGCCTGGAAAACGTCGCCTTCTACCCCCTGCAACCAAAGGCGCGCTTGTCCGATCTGATGGGCATCGCCGACATACATGTTTTGCCGCAACTGTCAGGTGCCGCGGACCTTGTCTTGCCATCCAAACTCACAAACATGCTTGCATCCGGTAAGCCGGTTGTTGCGACCGCGGATGCTGGCACGGCCCTTGCCGATGAAGTCTTAGGATCCGGACTGATCACGCTGCCCGGAGATGCGAACGCCCTCGCAGAAGCGGTTGTTCGGCTGATTGATGACCCAACGCAACGCGAAAAGTTTGGCAAACAGGCAAGGCACACCGCCATTGAGCGGTGGGACAAGCAACAGATTCTGTCGGGGCTGCTCGCCCGTCTCCATGTTCTGACCGAACGCCAGGAATCTCCTTGATCACTGCAAACAATCACACCGTGAGAACAAAATGAAAAAAGCGCTGATCACAGGAATAACAGGCCAAGACGGCTCTTACCTGGCCGAGTTCCTTTTAAAAAAGGGGTACGAAGTGCACGGCATAAAACGGCGCGCGTCGCTCTTCAATACCCAGCGGATCGACCACTTGTACGAAGATCCGCACGTCGCCCAGCCGAAAATGTCATTGCACTACGGCGATCTGAGCGACACATCCAACCTCACGCGTATTTTGCGCGATATCGAACCGGACGAAGTGTACAACCTTGGGGCACAGTCACATGTCGCGGTATCGTTTGAAGCGCCGGAATATACGGCAGATGTGGATGCTATGGGCACTTTGCGACTGCTGGAAGCGATCCGCTTCCTCGGCCTTGAGCAAAAGACGAAATTTTATCAGGCGTCGACGTCGGAACTGTATGGGTTGGTGCAGGAATCTCCTCAAACCGAGACGACACCATTTTATCCGCGCTCGCCGTATGCTGTCGCCAAGCTTTATGCGTATTGGACATGCGTGAATTACCGCGAAGCGTATGGCCTTTTTGCCTGCAACGGCATCCTCTTTAATCACGAAAGCCCGAGGCGCGGCGAGACATTTGTCACACGTAAGATCACGCGCGGCCTTGCCAACATCTCGATGGGGTTGGAGCCGTGCCTCTACATGGGGAATATGAACGCGCTGCGCGACTGGGGCCATGCCAAGGATTACGTGCGCATGCAGTGGATGATGCTGCAGCAGGACGAACCGGATGATTTTGTCATTGCCACGGGCAAGCAATATTCGGTGCGGGAATTCATTCTGTGGTCTGGCAAAGAGCTTGGCATTGATCTGGAGTTTTCCGGCGAAGGCGTCGATGAGGTCGCGACAGTTGTGGCAGTGAACGGGAACATGGCCCCTGCACTGAAGGAAGGCGACGTAGTGGTCCGTGTGAACCCGCGTTATTTCCGACCGGCCGAGGTGGAAACGCTGTTAGGCAATCCGGCAAAGGCCAAGGAAAAACTGGGCTGGGTGCCTGAGATCACCGCGCAGGAAATGTGCGCGGAGATGGTCGCAGAAGATCACAAATCGGCCCGCCGGACTGCCCTGCTCAAAGAACACGGGCTTGAACTGCCCGTCTCAGTCGAGGGCTGAAAGTAATCCTGACGTCATTGTGTTGGCGGCATCACGTGCCAGTGACCCATGCTCAGTCGATTTTCCACAAGACAATCTGTGCAGCCGAGCCCTGAAGACGAGACTGATCACAGGACCTTCGGAGCTCACGAGTGAATGGTTCGTCATTGCGAAAGTCTCAGGCGTCAAACGTGTGCAGGCATATCGCAAGCAAATTCGACCGCGACTGGCCAGATGTGTCACCTCACCGGGTTGACACTAAAGCAGCCCCTCGGCGATCCACTTTTCGACCAGATCGCGGCTGACCTCGAAATGCATGCTGTCCTCGCGCGAGAATCCTGCTCCCCAGTACCAGCCTTCGGCGCGGAAAAAGTCGGCAAGGATGGTCAGGCCAAGTTGCGTTTACCGTCGCCCAGCCGATCCAGCTTGCCGTCGATGTTCAGATCCAGCGACAGGCCAAAAGCGTGGGTCGATGTCCGACCCGGCGCCCCGCGAATGTGGCGTACGCACAACGCGCCAGCGGTGTTGATGCGGGAATAGAGGTTTTCGTCCGTCGCCTTGATCTGATCAAACACGCGGCCAAGTGAATCGAGGGCCGGTTGCAGCATGCGCACACGGACTGGCCCGACCTGCTCTGTCTTGAGCTTGGAGGCGAGGCGCTGGTTTGTCATGCCCTGGCAAGTTGATGTCAGGTTCTCACGCGGCTTGCCGAACACGCTTTCCAGATAGGACGGCGACGCGATGCGCAGGCCCTGATTGAGGTTGCGCCGGTTGGCGATCAGGACCACCTGCGCATGGGATCCGCTGATCGAATCCACCCCGTCACCGATGAATTGACCCTGTTCCTGCACCCCACCTGTGGGGCCGGTGCTGGTGGGCGCGCGGTTTTCGATGATGCGCTGTTCCAGTTGTTCGATCTGCACACCAAGCGCTTCGATCTGGGCGCGCAGCACTTCGATCTCGATCCGCGCGCCGCTGTCGATGGCGGGGCCGGCAAATTCGGTATCACCGTCGGATTCATAGCGGATTTCGGGGGTCGGGCGCAGTTGCAGATACACAAGCACACCAAGTGCAACGACGATCACGCCCATCACACCCAGAATGATTGGAATGACACCCTTTTCCATACGTCCCGTCTTGCCCTCTTTAGTCACTGGACCGCGGATGCGGCCCTTGCCGGTTCAAATCAGTGGAATGTGGCCCTGCACCCTAGTGGATATCGATCACGATGATCGAAATATTGTCAGCCCCGCCGCCTTCCAGCGCAAGGTGCAATAGTGTCTCGGCGACTGTTTCGATCGGCTCGGAACTGAGGATTTTCTTGAGCGTATTGAATGTCGCGTATTTGGTCAGCCCGTCAGAACACAAAAGGAACCGGTCACCCGGCAGGATCTGCCCGCGGATTTTTTCCAGCTCAAGCTCATCCCCCACCCCGACAGCGCGGGTGATCGCGTTGGATTGGGGGTGTTGTTCTGCCTCGTCCCAGGACA
>NZ_JBHDIY010000003.1:0-72396 GCF_045797845.1 Tateyamaria armeniaca | reverse complement strand
AAACAGGATGAAAAATTCACGTCCGAATTTGCCACCGAAACCGCGATGCAGAACACGCTTCTGACGCCCCGGTTCTATACCACCGACTTTGACGAGTTGGACGCCATCGACGTCACCCCTGTCCGCGACGACTGGGACAAGCTGATCGCCCAGATGGAAGCAGACCCAAACAAGGGCCATTTCAAGAAAAACGAAGACTGGGACACCGTCGATTGGGACGGGATGGAGCCGGAACTGAAGAAGGAATTCATCGATTTCCTGATCTCGTCCTGCACCGCCGAATTCTCGGGCTGCGTGCTTTACAAGGAAATGAAACGCCGTGGCGCCAACAAGGACATCACACAGCTGTTCCAGCTCATGGCGCGGGACGAGGCGCGGCACGCGGGCTTTATCAACGACGCCCTGCGCGAGGCCGGGCTGCGCGTGAACCTCGGCTTCCTGACGCAGAAGAAGAAATACACCTACTTCCGGCCCAAGTTCATCTACTATGCGACCTACCTGTCGGAAAAGATCGGCTACGCCCGCTACATCACCATTTTCCGGCACCTGCAGGCGCATCCCGAACACCGTTTCCATCCGATTTTCAAATGGTTCGAAGAGTGGTGCAATGATGAGTTCAGCCACGGCGAGGCCTTTGCCCTGCTGATGAAGACGGACCCGAAATTGACCAGCGGCATGAATGTCTACTGGATCAAATTCTTCCTGACGGCGGTCTATGGCACGATGTACGTGCGTGACCACCAGCGCCCGGCCTTTCACAAGGCCCTCGGGGTGGATCCCGACTGGTACGCACATGAGGTCTTCACCAAAACCTCTGCCCTGTCGGAACAGATCTTCCCGATCACGCTCGACATCGACCACCCCCGCTGGCAGCGCGGGCTTGAAAAGCTGCAAAAGGCCAATGCGGACATGGCCGAGGCAAAGGGGTTGAAAAAGATCGGTGCGCAACTGCGCGCAGCAGCGGCATTCGTGTCGCTTTACACGATCCCGGCCAAAAAACACGTGGTACCGGCAAGCACACGGTTGGAGCCTGCGTATTGAGCCACGCCGTTTGGCATAACCGGGTGGCGGTAACGCCACCTCGCGCAACAGGGGGTCGCCCATGACCCCCTGGATCGCCGCATTGATCGCGTTGTTCATCTGGTGGTTTTCCACCGGCACGATCCTGATGGCGGTCAGATATGCGGATCGAGCAGGCAGACGTGCACGGCGCAACACCACTTTGGCCGCCCTGCCGCTGATGGCCCTTGGCGCTTATGGCGCATGGTGGTCAGCGTCCCAGACAGACGTCTTTGGCATTTACGTGGCGTTCCTGTCGGCCCTCGCCTTGTGGGGCTGGATCGAAATGGCGTTCCTGACCGGAATTGTCACCGGCCCCAACACGATGCCCCTGCCCCCGCACACAGCGGAATGGGAACGCTTTATCCGCGCATGGGGCACATTGGCCTATCACGAGATGCTGCTGGGGGCGACGCTGGTCGCGCTTGGCCTGACCCTCTGGCTGGCCCCGAACCCCTTTGCGTTCTACACTTTTGCAGTCCTGTTCTTTGCCCGCGTGTCGGCCAAGTTGAACCTGTTCTTTGGCGTGCCGCACATCAACGTCGAATTCCTGCCCGAAGCGCTGAGCCACCTTGCCAGCCACTTCCGCATCCGCAGCCTCAACTGGTTCTTTCCGGTGTCGGTCAGCGCACTCACCTTTGCCACCGGATGCTGGATCGAAAGGCTCTATTCCGCGCAAACGGAGGGGCATGTCACGGGTTTCGCCTTGCTGACGGCCCTGACGGTCCTTGCGGCTCTTGAACACTGGGTGATGGTCCTTCCCATCCCCGACGAACGGCTCTGGCGCTGGATGCTGCCCGCGCCCAAACCCAAAGCAGAACAACAAACAAACCAAGGGGGACATCATGGACTTTGATGTATTGTTCCAATCTCAGATCGACGCTCTGAAAGAGGAAGGCAATTATCGCATCTTTGCCGAACTGGAACGCAAATCAGGGGCCTTCCCCAAGGCCAAGTGCCACGACGATGACGCACCCGACGAGGTGACCGTCTGGTGTTCCAACGACTATCTGGGCATGGGCCAGCATGAAAGCGTGACCAAGGCGTTCAAGGACGCGGTCGACATGTACGGTGCCGGTGCGGGTGGCACACGCAATATCAGCGGCACCAACCACGCCCACAAGCTGCTCGAGGCCGAATTGGCCGACCTGCACGGCAAGGAAAGCGCGCTGCTGTTCACCTCCGGTTACGTGTCGAACTGGGCGGCCCTAGGCACGCTGGGTGCCCGCCTGCCGGACGCGGTGATCCTGTCGGACGAGTTGAACCACGCCTCGATGATCGAAGGCATCCGCCATTCCCGTGCCAACAAGGTCATCTGGCGCCACAACGACCCCGAAGATTTGGACCGCAAGCTGGCCGCCCTGCCCGCCAATTCACCCAAGATCGTCGCATTCGAATCTGTCTACTCCATGGACGGTGACATCGCCCCCATCGCTGAGATCCTCGACGTCTGCGAAAAGCACGGCGCGATGAGCTACATCGACGAAGTGCACGCGGTTGGCATGTACGGCCCCCGCGGCGGTGGTGTGGCCGAGCGCGAAGGGCTGATGGACCGCATCACCCTGATCGAAGGGACACTGGGCAAGGCCTATGGCGTCGTAGGCGGCTATATCACGGGCTCTGAGGCCATGTGCGACTTCATCCGCTCGTTCTCCTCTGGCTTCATCTTCACAACCGCGCTGCCCCCGGCTGTGGCGGCCGCTGCGCGCACGTCGATCCAGCACCTCAAGCAGTCCGATCAGGAACGCCTGTTGCAGCGCGAACGGGTCGCGTACCTGCGCAAGCGGCTGGACCAGGAAGGCATCCCGCACCTTGAAAACCCGTCCCACATCATCCCGGTGATGATCAAGGATCCGGTCAAGTGCCGGATGCTGTCAGACTACCTGATGCAGCGCTATGGCATCTATGTGCAGCCGATCAACTACCCTACAGTGCCCAAGGGCACGGAACGGCTGCGCTTTACCCCTTCGCCGCTGCATAGCATCGAAGACATTGAACATCTGGTCTACGCGCTCAAGGACCTGTGGAAACAATGCGCCATCAGCCATGCGGTGGCCTGATCCGGTCACATCCTCAAATCACGCCGACACAGGCATCAATTCAAAGTTACTGTTGACTTGATGGTGATATCGCTACGTTCTTTGTCAAGAACACTGTAAAAGGAGACACCTATGTTCCGTACTCTTACACTTCTGGCTGCGACAACACTGGCCCTGCCCGCATTTGCGGATGGCCATGCCGCATCCGGTGACGCCGCCGAAGGCGAAAAGGCGTTCCGACAGTGCATTTCCTGCCATGTCGTCGAAAACGATGAAGGCGAAGTGCTGGCAGGCCGCAATGCAAAGACCGGGCCGAACCTGTACGGCATCATCGGCAACAAATTCGGTATGGTCGAGGATTTCCGCTACTCCGATATCAACCAACTGGCCGCCAGCATGGAAGATGTCATTGTGACCGAAGAGGTGTTCGTGGCCTACGTGCAGGACCCGACGGCATATCTGCGCGAAGTGACCGGCGACAAGGGCCGCAGCAAGATGACCTACAAGGTCCGCAAGGAAGAGGATGCGGTCAACCTCTATGCCTATCTCGCGTCACTCTCGCCCGAGCCTGAAGAGACAAACTGATCCGGGCAAACGCCCGAAATGAGATATCAGACCGCCACAGATTGACCCTGTGGCGGTCTGACTCGTTTTGAGACCGAAGGTATCTGCCTGAGGCGTTCAGACAGTATTAATCCTGTGCTGCCACACCTCATGTATGATGTCCTTGCGACAAACGATCCGGGAAGCCTCAACCCATGACTTACACATTGCAGATCCTAGCAAACCTGCGCCGTACCATCCTTGCTGCAAGTGCGGCCCTGGCGATGATCGCTGCCGGCCCGCTTCCTGCCGAGGCGCAACAAAACGACGACGCCGATTGTGTCATCGCAGCCCATTATCCGCCGTATATCATCGGCGACACGCCAACCAACGCTGGAATTTCAATTGATGTCATGCGCGCGGCAGCGGCCCGTGCAGGGCGCACGATCCGCTTTGAAATAATGCCGTTCAAGCGCACGCTTCATGTCTTGGCAACAGATGCGACCTGTATGATGCCGGTCCTTTATCGCAACGAATCCCGCGAACCACTGTATCGCTGGATTGCAGCTTACGATGCCACTGAATTGCACTTTCTGACCGTGGGGGACCGGGTCAACACGATAGAGGAAGGCAGGCAATTGGGCAGCATTGGCGTCGAAACCAGCGCTTCTGCCTATCAATTGCTGTCGGGTCTGGAATTTGACAACCTCGTTGAAATCGCAAACCCGTTGTCATCGGCGCGGATGCTCCATGCGGGACGGATTGATGCCTGGGCGCAGTCTTCCAAGGCTGCAACAGGTGTATGGAACGAACTGGGGCTGGAACCACCCTTGCAGGTGGGCGACCCGATTTACGCCGTTCCGGTTTACGTTGTGGCGGGTCTCGGCTTCCCGGACGAACTGGCCGACATTTACAAGAACGCGATTGAAAGCCTGGTTGCCGACGGAACAGCGGCGCGCATTATTTCCAGCTATGAATAATGCGGCTGGACCAGGCGCTTGATCAGCAGAGCATTTCACGCGCCTGCTCACATGACAATCCGCACTTCCGTGACATCGCTGTCCACTTCACGACATGCTGCCAGTAGCCTGCGTTCCAGATGGGTCTGGACATAGGCACCATGAAACCGGGACGGTGCGCGCAGCGTCACCCGCCCCCTGCCCTCTCCACACGGACAAGGCTCGCGATCCAGCTGGCATAGAGCCCTGGGTCATCCTGATGCAGAATGGCCTGCGCCAGAGACCATTCAGTGCCGCCTGACACGTCTGGCGGGGGCACATTGCCCTGCACAGGGATCGGGATAACCTTCGGCTCGTCGCTCTGACCAAGCCGCAGTTCAAAATCCGGGCCTACCGACGCCCATTGCCCGGCGGTGTCGCTCAGTATGCGTTCGATATCCAACCCATGCTGGCCGACCCGCCCCCGCGCGCCCTGCCGTTTCACAACCAGCCAGCCCCGCGCGCGCAGATGCGCCATCTCGCGTTTCACCGTGCGTTCATCGACAGACCATAACCGTGCAATTTCACGCTGACCCACGGCCAGTTCATCGCGCGCCCAATTGTAGCGCGCTGTTACAAGCGTGATCAGGCGCAACACCCGGCGCTGGTCATGTTTCCCTGCGCCAGCGCAAATGCGCCCAATGCAGTGATGATATCGTATTTGCGCGCAGACGCGCCCCGGCCCACCGGCCTTAGCGTTTGCATTGCTGCCCTCATTGTCCTGTATTTGTCCGGATGACACCCAAACAGTCCTGCCAGCGGTTTGGGATTAACCCACGGTTCTCGCCGTTATTCCGCTTCTGCCTCTGATTTGCGTCCACAACGCCGATTCTGTCAAGTGCGGATGTTCTTGCTGCCTCGAAACCATCTCATTCAAAAAGAAATATTGAGGTTAAATGGTATAGGGTGACATCCATGCTGTCCCCTAATGCAGCGCTTTTGTCACCCAATCTGTGGTCGGCTCGGAACTTGTGTCACCGAAATATTGTGGTCCGCCCTGCCAGTACTCAATGCCGGACCAGACCCATAGAATCAGGCCTGACGAGCTGGCGTGCGGCCCGGCGGCATAATTGAAACGCATGTTATTCGCCTTTTGCATTTTTGGCAAAACAGGCGTAAATCATATTCAGAGCAGGATTAGCGTCCACAACTGGACACCCAAGGACTGTCCCCACGGGGACGCGCAAGACAGGCAAGACATGTTTACACACTCCGACCTCGCCCGACTTCAGGCCCAATCGCTGAAGATGCAGGGGTTTATTCGCCAGCAGACCTATTCGCCGCAAAGCGAAAAGACGTTGCGCCGGTTCTCGTCCTGGGAGGTCGCAGAGCTGATTTTCAAGGCGAGATCAATCGACCTTGCGCGGGCGTCTGGCCGCCGATCCCACGCTGCCCCAGGGCATCGTCGAAGAGGATGGGCGGCAACGTTGGTACACACTCGATGAGATCAACGAGATGCGGCGGCGCATCAAGGTCAACCGCAAGTCGCTGATGCCCTACCGTCCCCCGAACAAACGCGCGATCCGAGCGGCCATCGCAAACTTCAAAGGGGGCCGGAAAATCAACCACTGCGTTGCACTTTGCCCACGCCGCCGCTCTTGATGGCTACCGGGTACTGTGCGTTGATTTCGACCCGCAGGCGACACTGTCGCATTCGATGGGCCTGTCGGACGTGGCCGAGGAATACACCGTCTGGGGCATCATGGCGCGGGATCTGGGGCAGGAAACTGACCGCCAGAACTCGGCGATCACAGGGGCGGAATCGGGAACCGCCCTGCCCCAGCGCAAATTGCCCGCAGCGATCACCGACATGGGTCTGAGCGCCCTGCGCGCCTCCGACTTCATCAAGCCCACCAACTGGCCCACTATTGATCTGGTGCCCAGTTGCGCCAATGCGGCCTTCGTCGAATTCGCCTCGGCGCAGTACCGCCACATCAATCCCGAATGGTCCTTCTTTGCGGCCGTTTCCCGCTTTCTCGATCAACTGTCGCCAGACAACTACGACCTGATCATTTTCGACTGCCCACCAGCCATCGGCTACCAGTCCATGAACGCAGTCTTTGCGGCCGACGTGCTCTATATCCCTTCTGGTCCCGGCTATTGGGAATACGATTCGACCACGTCCTTTATCGGCCAGCTGTCCGAAGCGCTTGAGGATCTTGCCCGGTTCAACGGGCTTGTCCCCGCAGGGACAATGGGGCTGCCAAAGTCGTTTCTGGATCTGCGGTTCCTGCTGACACGCTACGAGCCGGGCAATGATCTTCACCGGGCGATGCAAGGCGCCTTTGAAAAGGTGTTTGGCGATCGCGTCTGCCAGCACCCGATCGAAATGACGCGCGCGGTCGAGCAATCGGGGCGGTTCTTGTCCAGCATTTACGAAATGGATTACCGCGACATGACTCGCGAAACGTGGCGCCGCGCGCGGGCTTCTTTTGATCGGGCGTATGACGAATTCAAAACGAACCTGGGAACAGCCTGGGACCAACTGGAGGATGAGGCATGAGCAAGCGCCGCGTATTCGACATAGATTTTGAACCCGAAGCGAGTGCGCCGACGGACCCTGTTGGACAAGACTTGCCGGCAAGTGAGCCGACACGCCGAGGGCCGATGGCTTCTGCGATTTCCGAGAACGCAGCGGCGATGAGTGAACGGCAGGCTGCCGAGGCCGCGATCCGCGCCGAGAACGACCGCCTCGCCCATGAATATGTCTCCCTCAAACGCGACGGCGGGATCGTCGCCCGCGTGCCAATTGCCGAAGTGCGGATTTCAAAGCTGGTGCGTGATCGCGGCGCTGCAGACGATCCAGACTTTGCCGAACTCAAAACCTCGATCCATGATCTGGGCCTGTCCAACCCGATCCAGGTTGAGGACACAGGCGACGGGTACGAACTTGTTCAGGGGTTCCGCCGCCTCAAGGCTTACAAAGCTCTTTACAAAGAGACCGGGGAAGACCGCTTTGCCACGATCCCAGCCGGGCTGGTGGCTAAGGGTGAAGCGCTGGAACGTCTGTATCGCCGGATGATCGACGAGAACCTGGTGCGCCGCGATATCTCCTTTGCCGAAATGGGTCAGCTGGCCGCTGCATACGCGCGCCAGATGGAGATTGATGTGAGCAAAGCAATTGCGACGCTCTATGCGTCAGCAGGTCGGCAAAAGAGGAACTATATCGGTCATTTTGCGGCTCTGATGGGCCTGATAGGGTCTAAACTCAAGTTCCCCGAGGCAATCCCACGTGCGTTAGGTCTCCGACTGATCAAGGCGCTTGAGGATACGCCGCGTTTGCGGGACCAATTGGAAACCGTTCTGGATGCGCACGACCCGCAGACGGCTGAGGCTGAACTGAGCATCCTCAATCAAGTGCTGGAATTCAAACCGGATGGGGATGTGGTTCGACCACTTGCATCCTCGAAAACGACGCTGAAACTGAACCGCAAGTCCGGACCCGTGAAGGTCACGGGCGCGAAGGGCAAAGTCGAGCTGCGGATGGATCAGGATTTCGGAGCAGTCGATGCGCGCAAGCTTGAAGCCGCAGTGCGCGCAATGCTGGATCAGTTGGATTTGTAGCAGTCAAATCCCGTGTTGCCGCGCCAAGTCGAGGATCAATTGCGCCATCTCTTTGGGCCGTTCCTCGTGCGCGAGGTGACCGAGATCGGGCAGATTTGTGACCGTTGCGTCAGTGAGCTTTTGTGCCGCGTTCAGTGACACGGTGGGCGGCACAGTCGCGTCTTTCTCGCCCACGACAAAGCGTATCGCTCCTGTATGGCTTTTCAGGCTGTCGAGCAGCGGTTGCAGTTTCCATTGCGCCATCATCAGCAAGGTCGCATCCACGTGATCGCGATCCGCCACGAGACGACGATAGAGGTCGAGCCCCTCCTGATCTAATTCAGAGCCTGTTGAGCTAATCAGAGCCTGTATGCGAGCAGGATTGCCCGACGCACCGGAAAAGAGGCGTGCGGTAAATGGGACTGCCGCGAGCGCTTTGGCCATCAAGGGAAAGATAAGTCCGGCGAGGCCCGGAAATTCCCCCAGGGCCGCGTTGATACCTATGACCAACGGCGGGTGTCCCCGCGGGGACACATCCATCATGGCCATGCGCAACGCAATTGCGCCACCGGCGGAATGGCCGACAATGACTTCCGGGTCCCAACCTTGCTGTTCGCAAAGTGCAGCGATGTCCTGCGCCATCGGATCAAGGCCGCACCTGTGGCGGGCCCCCAGTTGCGTGAACCCCTGCCCCGGAAGATCGACGGCTACAACATGATAGTCCTTGGCGAGCGGCGCAATCATGTCCCGAAAATTGTGCGTGGATCCTCCGGCTCCGTGCAGCAAAAGAATGGTCTTGCCCTGCCCGGCCTCTTGCACATGCCAGCGATGTAAAGGCCCATTCACGCGGCGCGACAGTTCCGCGTTGGGCCAGCTTTTGATGTCAGTCCATTTCATGTGTCAGCCATCCAATGCGGCGTGTACCGCACCGGTCAGCCGATGCGCGTCCGCCCTTGGCAATGGAACATAGGGCGCGGCCAGAGTTTGGCTCAACTCTGCCAGCGCGGGCTGCGGCCGGTTGGACATGTCTATGACAAGGCCAGAAATGTCTGAGGCCCGCAGCGCGTGCGCAATGCGTGTCGCGTCCTCGCCTGCTTGCGCGCGATTTGCACTGCCGTCCAGCGCTATGTTTGCGCGGCCATCGGTGATCAGGATCACTGTGGGCGTCATCCCCCGGGTTCGAGACTGGAGCGCAAGCACAAGCGCGCTTTGCAACCCTGCCGCCAGCGGCGTGCCGCCCCCTCCGGGCAGCGCGGACAGGCGGCGTTTGGTTTGCACCAGCGAGCGGGTCGGCGGCAATAACACTTCGGCGGCGTCTCCTCGGAACGAGATCAATGCGACTTGATCCCGGCTGGCATAGGCTTCGCCCAGAAGGAGCTCGATCGCTCCCTTGGCCTCGCCCAGACGGGAAACAGCGGCAGAGCCCGAAGCGTCGACGCAAAAGATCAGCAGACGGTCAGATTGTTCTTGATAGCGCTTAAGCCGAATGTCCGAAGGCCGGAACAACAGACCTGGCCGGTCGGGGGTTTGTTGACGCCTCAGCGGTTGCCAGGGTGCGGCCGTGCGCAGGGTGGCGATCAGATCAATACGGGTCGTGCCGTCAAACCGTCCGGGTCGAGAGGGCAGGGGGCGTCCACGCCTGTTCGATTTCCGTTTCTGACCCGCGCCTGCACCGCCGGCCTGCCGCGATGTCCCTGCGGGGACAAGCCCAGTCAAAAGCCCCTCGGGCAGCAGTGATTTTACAGCGGCGATCAGCATATCGGTGTCTGGCAGACTCAGATCCTGATCACGCCCCTGTCCTTCGGTTTCATCGACTTCGGGCGGTGGCGGCGGTGTGTCGTCCTGCGCTGCCTGTTCTGCCTCGGGCACACGTGTTGCACGATGCGGAAACACCAGTGTCGCGGCGGCAGCGATGTCACTTTCCGTCAGATGATCGCGGCCCATCAGCGACGCGTGGGCCTGCGCCGCCCTGTGCGCCAAGGTGGGTGCGCGCAAGGAAGAAATGCCAAACCTTGCTGCGATGAGTGTGAGCTGAGTCAACGCATCATCCCGGTTGACGCGCTCGCCGGTCGGGGCTGTCCCCGCGGGGACAGTTGGCGCGCGACCTTGAGGCGAGATGTGAAAGGCCAACCGTTCTGCCAGCACGTCAGGAGTACGCTCATCAGCCTCGATGCCTTCGTCGATGGCCAGAAAGCCCTGTGTTAGACCCTGATTAGCAAGTGTTGCGAGTTTCGCGGCCAGGGCGACAGGGCACCGCTCTGCCATTGGGATGACCGCCATGTAGGGCTTATCAAAAAATCCAATATTTTCAATGACTTCTGATGACGCCAGCGTCGCACTCAGGTCAATGCCACCAAAAAGCTGTTCATCCGAGATGTTCACCGGCAGTTTGCGTAAGGGTGGGCCCGGTTGAAACTCGGCCAACAGCGCATCGCGGGCAGGAGAGGCGGCCATGCGAACGACTGCTCCGCCCAGACCAACCGGGTCAATCTCAAGCAATTTGAGCGCGAGAGCGGCATTATGCCATGTCTCGTCGCTCATCCGGACAAGGTGCGGGTCATGCCAGCACGGCCTCGACAGTGCGCGCAACGCGCGTGCCGCTGCCAGCCTCGTCCAGCGGGTCGCGCCGCAGGCGGTGAGACAGGGCAATAGGTGCGATGGTGCGCAGGTGTGCACGGGTCAGCACGGCCGCTTTTTCATAGGCGGCCAGCGCACGCGCGGCCCGCAATAGTGTCAGTTCACCGCGAAGCCCGTCCGAGCCGAGGGCGATACACAGTTCGGCGCAGTCATGCAGAATGTCGTCAGGTGTTTCAATCTGTGGCAACAGCTTGCGGGCTGCCAGAATCCGGCGTCGGATCTTGGCATCCTCCTTCTCGTATTCCGCCATAAAAGCCGCATGATCGCTGTCAAAACGGTCGCGGCGCTTGATGACTTCGATCCGTTGCGCCACGTCGTTCGGGCTGCGCACTTCGACGGACAGGCCAAAGCGGTCAAGCAATTGCGGGCGCAATTCGCCTTCTTCGGGGTTGCCTGACCCCACCAGAACAAAGCGGGCCGCATGGCGGATCGACAACCCCTCACGCTCGACCACGTTTTCGCCGGACTGGGCCACATCCAGCAGCAGATCGACGATGTGATCCTCAAGCAGATTGACCTCGTCGATATAAAGATATCCGCGGTTCGCGCGCGCCAGCAGACCGGGCTCAAACGCCTTTTCCCCGCGTGTCAGCGCGCGTTCAATGTCGAGGGCACCGACAACACGGTCTTCGGTGGCCCCTAGCGGCAAGTCGATGACCGGGGTAGGGCGCTTCAGCTTCTTTTTCGTCTCTATCTTGGCCCATTCGGGGCAATCTTCGTGATTGGCGGCGTTGATCGGGCAGCCGACAATGGCCGTGATCGGCGGCAGCAATGCGGCCAGGGCGCGCACTGCGGTGGATTTGCCGGTGCCCCGATCTCCGAACACCAACACACCGCCGATGCCAGGATCAATCGCAGTCAGGATCATCGCGCGCTTCATGTCGGACTGTCCGACAATCGCGGAGAAAGGGAAGGGCGTGTTTGTCATTGCAAGTTTAGTCCTTCGAGCGGGCTGACCCCGTTCCATGTGCCTGTGTCACCCCGGATCGCAAAGCGGGCATAGAGTTCTTCCTTGAACCACGCGCCGTCTCGCACCGCCTTGATCGCGGCGGCATGTGGCCCATTGCTGCGTGCAAATGCAGCCATTTCATCCGTCCCGGGCCATATGGAAAATGTGATCTGATGCAGCATGGGCACTTCGCCGATACCGATCTTGAAGAGCACATTCGGGTCTGATCCGATCATCGCAGAGATGTCAGGCACGCGGCCCCAGAATTTCGCTAGGATGCCCGGCTTGATCGTGGCGCGGGTGAGGGCGGCGAGGGGGCCGGAAACAGGCTCTGATACAGGCGAAAACGGCGCCTTGCCGCTCCATTCACCGCGTGAAGACGTTGGTGTCAGGAACACAGTCCAGTGTTCATCAGCGCGCCGGCGGTATCGTTCGAAAATGGCTGTTTCGGTCAGACGCTGTGTCGCTGTGTCATTGTCCGGCCAGACGCACAGAATGGCATAGACACCCGTGTTGGGAACCGGTGTGAACCCTTCCCCCGTGCCTGATCCACACAGCTTCCAAAAGCTCAGATCGGGGATGCGCGCCATGGCCATGCGTGCGCCGCCCATCATGGTGAGCGCCCACGCCCGGTCACGCCACCGGCTAAAGCGAAAGAAGGATAGAGTGATCGTTTGAGTCATCTGTTTCGCACTGAAGGGCAGCCTTTCGGCACGCAGCCAAGCTTATGGGTGGAAAAGAAATTGTCAACCAAACTAGACATATCTATGTTCGGAGAAGATGACACGCCTTGATCCCATAGATTCGGAAACCCGGACCGGAAACCGCGCCATCGTCATCGGTGCGGGCCTCGGTGGTCTGGCCGCCGCGATGCGCCTTGGGGCCAAGGGCTACAAGGTGACGGTCGTTGACAAGCTGGACCTGCCGGGGGGCGGGGGTCAGCGATCTGGCAGGATGGCCATCGCTTTGATCTGGGCCCCACAATCGTCACTGTGCCGCAGCTTTATCGAGAGCTTTGGGCCGCATGTGGGCATGATTTTGATGCGGACGTCGATCTGCGCCCGCTGGACCCTTTCTATGAAATCCGCTGGCCGGACGGGACCAAGTTCGTTGCCCAGCAGGACACCGAGGCGGTGCGCGCCGAAGTGGCCAAGATCGAGCCGCGCGACGTTGCCGGGTTCGACAAGTTTCTTCAGGATTCGGCCAAGCGTTACTGGTTCGGGTTCGAGGATTTGGGCCGCCGGTCCATGCACAAATTGTGGGATCTGGTGCAGGTGCTGCCGACCTTTGGCATTTTGCGTGCGGATCGTTCGGTCTATGCCCATGCTGCCAAGCGTTTCCGCAATGAAAAGCTGCGCATGGCGTTTTCTTTTCACCCCCTGTTCATCGGCGGTGATCCAACCCACGTGACCAGCATGTATATTCTGGTCAGCTACCTAGAAAAAGAATTCGGGGTGCACTACGCGATGGGCGGGCTGGCACATATGGCGCGCAAGATGGCGGATGTGATCGAGGATCAGGGCGGCACGCTGCTGATGGACACGGAGGTCGATGAGATTGTCGTGGAGAACGGGCGGGCGCGTGGCGTGCGTCTCGCATCCGGGCTTGAGCTGGGCGCGGATGTCGTCGTGTCCAATGCGGATGCCGGGCACACCTATGACCGCCTGCTGCGCCACCGCCCGAAAAAGCGCTGGACGCCTGCGCGCCTCAAACGGACCCGTTATTCGATGAGCCTGTTTGTCTGGTATTTCGGCACGAAGGGCACGCGCGGGGACTGGGCCGATGTGGGCCATCACACGATCCTGAATGCGCCGCGCTATACCGGCTTGCTCAATGACATTTTCATGAAGGGCAAGCTGGCGGACGACATGAGCCTTTATGTCCACCGTCCCTCTGTCACGGACACGAGTGTTGCGCCTGATGGTGATGACACATTCTATGTCCTGTCCCCGGTCCCGCATCTTGGCCATGGCGGTGTGGACTGGAAAACCGAGGCGGACGCCTACAAAGCCAAGATGCTCAAAGTGCTCGAAGACCAGCTTTTGCCCGGGTTAGGGTCGAAAATCAGCACTGAAACCGTGTTCACTCCTGAAACCTTCCGCGACCGCTATTTGTCGCCGCATGGGTCGGGTTTTTCGATCGAGCCACGCATTTTACAATCCGCATGGTTCCGCCCGCATAACGTGAGCGAAGAAGCCGAGGGGCTGTATCTGGTGGGCGCAGGCACGCATCCCGGTGCAGGTGTGCCCGGTGTGATCTCAACCGCCGAGGTGTTGGGCCAGCTTGTTCCGGATGCCGTGACATGATGGACCCCCGCGATCTTGAAGCCTGCACAGAGGCGATCCGCCATGGGTCGCTGTCATTCCATGCCGCATCCAAGCTGTTGCCCAAGCGGGTACGTGACCCTGCGCTGGCGCTCTATGCCTTTTGCCGTCTGGCGGATGACGAGGTTGATCTGAAGGCCGAGAAAGTCGACGCCGTTCTGCGGCTGCGCGACCGGCTGGACCTTGTCTATGCAGGTACGCCGCAAGATGCCGCCCCCGACCGTGCCTTTACGGCCGTTGTGGAACAGTTCGACATGCCGCGCGCGTTGCCCGATGCCTTGCTGGAAGGTCTGGCATGGGATGCGGAGGGGCGGACCTATGCGACCCTGTCCGGGGTCAAATCCTATTCCGCGCGTGTGGCGTCCGCCGTTGGCGCGATGATGTGTGTGCTGATGGGCGTGCGCGACCGGGACGCGTTGGCGCGCGCCTGTGATCTGGGCGTTGCGATGCAGTTGACCAATATCGCGCGCGACGTGGGCGAGGATGCGCTGGAGGGTCGGATTTACCTGCCGACCGACTGGATGGATGACGCAGGTATTGATCGTGCCGCATTCTTTGCCGACCCGCGTCCGACCAAAGCCGTGCGCGGCATGGTCAAACAGCTCGTGATCGAGGCGCACAGGCTCTATTACCGCTCCGAAGCGGGGCTGGGTGCATTGCCGCGTGCATGCCGTCCGGGCATCTTTGCTGCCCGCCATATTTATGCGGGTATCGCCGGGCGGTTGCGGTCGATGGACTATGACAGCATTTCCGCCCGCGCCCGCACCAGCCGCGCCCAAAAACTCGGATGGCTTGCACAGTCCGTCGCCCAGACGGGGACCAGCATGGTCATGCCGCGCAACCCGGTCCTGTTTGCCAAGCCATTGCCCGAGGTGCAGTTCCTCGTCGATGCCGCGGCCAAAGATGGTCCGGTCACACGAAGCGACAGCCTGTTCGAAGCGCTGGCGTCGCTGGAGACCAAACGCAAGTCCGAGAGGGCAGCCTTGATCGGAGCGCGCGCCCGGGCTACGTGATGGTCATGTTCTGGCTGTTGTTCTGTATCTTTTTCGCGGCTTGCCTTGGGGCAGGGGTCACGGGCGGTCTGTTTCCACCCGGGCCCTGGTACCGCGCCCTGAGTAAGCCATCATGGACCCCGCCGGACTGGGTGTTCCCCGTCACTTGGATGGTGCTTTATGCATGCATGGCCATTGCCGGTGCCCGCGCCGCCATGGCCGACAACAACGGTATTGCAATGGCGTTCTGGGCGATGCAGATCGCCTTTAACGGGCTTTGGACCCCGGTGTTTTTCGGATTGCGCAATATCCGGATGGGCATGGCGATCATCGTCGTGTTGTGGCTGACGGTGTTCAGCGCAATGCTCGCCTTGTGGCAGGTCGACACGATTGCCGGGCTGTTGTTCGTGCCCTACCTGATCTGGGTCACAATCGCTGCTGCACTCAATGCGTCGGTGTGGAGCCTGAACCGCGAAGAAGCTGCCAAGCCGACTGTTCAGCAAGGCTGATCCCGGGCGTCACGTCGCACAACTAGGGTCGATCACCCGAAATCCCATTTGCGCCTGCGCGGTACCCGGACTGCCAGCATCGGTTTGATCAGCGGAGAGCGAAAGCGCGTCAGATCAAGCGCCTCGTGCACGCCGGTTGTCTCCTGTCCATTCAGCGTCGTCTGAACGGCAGAGCGGGAATAAAACGGGGCATCGAGCATGTTCTGCATCTGCTTTGCTTCTGTGCCCGCATCCCCGCGCGTCTCGCGTTTTACCGCCCAAAGCGAGCGTTTGAGCGGTACTTTTGGGGGCAGGGGGATGTGATGCGCCTGGCCGCCTTCGTCGAACGAGAACGCTGCCGCCAGTTCCGATCCATCCAGTCGGATCGCGTCATAAAAACACGTCGCACCCTTGCCGGTCGGGTAGCGGCCCCATGTCCAGTAGCTGAAGTCTTCTTCCAAGGCGCGGGTGCCGAAATTGGCGTCGAAATACCCCTCGCCGGACCATGTCCAACCGGGGCGTTCGATGTCGACCTCGATCCGGGCACGTGGGGCGAATGGGCGCCAAACATGCGCGCCGTCGTCGGTCAATGGCAGCTCGACATCAGTGATGGCGGACGGGATCACCCGGATCTGTCCTTGGACTTTGGAAATCAGCGGGTGGGATGACACCTCGCAGATGTCGATCACCAGTTGATCGTTATCCCAGCGCATGCAGGACGGTCCAACTTCGAGCCGCGATGCGGTCTGGCGCAACGCGGATTGCCCCCGGTCGGTCATCGTGAACCGCCCGCCGCGCCCATAGGTCGCGACGTTGATACAGACATGGTTCTGCGGGTTTTTGCGCCCCGACCAGCGATACCACGGGGAAAAAACCGACCCGATAAAGCCGATGACCGAAACGGCCTTTGTGCCGCAATCGCTCAGGCCGTCGACATACCACCACGCATAGCCGTTGGGGCCGACAGGGACGTTGAAGTTTGGTCGCTCAAGATCGCCGCGACCGCGTGCGCTGCGGAGAGGGTCGCCATCGGCACGCCCGCCCCCGGATGCGTCCCGCCGCCCGCGAGATACAAGTTGGGGATCGATGTCCGCGCAGTCGGGCGGCTGAGTGCCGCGGTTAGGCCGTGGGGCGTCTGGCCGTACAGCGCGCCGAGGCTTGCCGGGAACATCCGGGCGAATGCTTGGGGCGTCGTCACTGCCTGCGTAGTCGGCGTCGGGCTGAAAGTCAGCCCGAGTTCCGCCATCTGCTGCGTGATCTGATGAAGCCATGGGGTCAGGTCCTCGTCGTCGGTGGTGTCGTGTGTTGCCGGGGCATTTGTGATGATCTCGAACCGTTCCGTTTTGGGCGGCGCGGTGTTCTGGCCGCGATCAAGGGCACAAACGTAAAAGGATGGGTGTGTCGGCGTGCGCCCCGCCATCAGGTCATCAAATTCACTGATCGGATCGGCGGCGAAAAAAATGTTGTGATGGGCAAGGCCCGGGCCATGCGGCGTGGCGGCAAAGCTGAGGACGCGCGCGGAAAAGCTGCGCTGCGCTTTTAGGGTTCCTTTGGCGATGTGGGCAGTGTCCGCCCCAAGCGCGCCCGTGGGCAGCGCGCGGGGATCACCGGCATGTATGACAACATCGCAGGGCAGGTGGGTGCCATCGGCCAGATGAATGGCTTTGGCCCTTTTTTGCTGCACCTCTATCCGCGCAACATGAGCAGATGTACGCACGTCAACCCCGCTGGTGCGCAGCAAGGCAAGCAGCGCCTGGGTCAGCTTGTGCATGCCACCCTTGACCACCCAGACGCCTGATGCCTCGGCCTGCCAGATCAGCGACAGGATGGCGGGGGCATGTGTGGGGCTGCCGCCAACGTAAGTGGCATACCGCCCGAACAGCTGGCGCAGACGCGGATCGTCAAAGCTGGATTTCAACAGGCGCTGGAGCGTGGACAGCGGTGCCATCGCCGGGATCAAGCCGGGGTTCCTGAGCACATGGGCTGTAAGTGCGCCGATGCGCGGTTCAGCGGCGCGCATCATCGGCGCATCGAACGCATCGAACAGGCGGGACGTGCGTGCGCAGAACTGAGTAAACTGTCGTGCAGCCTTTTCGCCGGCAAAGGCGCGGATCGCCTCTGCACTGCGCGCCGGGTCTGCGTGCAGGTCCAGCGTGCTCCCGTCGCTCCAGAAATGGCGCGCCAAGGTGTCCTGTTTGATCAGGGTGACGTGATCCTCAAGCTGTTCGCCCATCTGTGCAAAGAGGTCGTCAAAGACGTGGCGCATGGTCAGTACGGTCGGCCCTGCATCGATTGGCCCGGCCTTTGACGGCAGGGTGCGGATCTTGCCCCCCACCTCGGCGTGCCGTTCCAGCAGTGTCACCGCATAGCCCGCCGCGCGCAGCCGCACCGCGCAGGCAAGTCCGGCGATACCGGCGCCGATGATAACAGCGCGTTGTGAACTGTTCTGGGACGCGATTGGTCAGGGCCTTTTCATAACGGGGGTTGGGTCAGGGTGATTGTTGACTCGGAAAGGCAATGTGTCCAGTATGATTTACACTTTGATGTCTCACAATTCTGACACTTGTTCGATTTAGGAGCGACCGGCATGGGCCTGAACACACGGATTGAAGCGGCAATTGCAAATGCGGTCGCGTCAGGTCAGGGGGCAGGGCGCGCCACCCCCCCAAGCTGGCAAGTGCCCTGCATTATGCAACAGCCCCCGGCGGTGCCCGCATTCGGCCCACCATCCTGATGTCAGTTGCCATGGCGTGCGGTGATGATCGCCCCGGGGTGGCTGATGCTGCTGCGGCAGCGCTTGAACTTATCCATTGCGCAAGCCTCGTCCATGATGATCTGCCCTGCTTTGACGACGCGGATATGCGGCGCGGCAAAGCCAGCGTGCACCGCGCCTATTCCGAACCGTTGGCCGTGTTGACCGGTGACAGCCTGATTGTCCTTGCCTTCGAAATTCTGGCCCGCCAGTCGGCGATTGCACCGGAACGGGTGGCGCAATTGATTGTGACACTGGCACAGCGCACTGGCATGCCCGGTGGCATTTGTGCAGGGCAGGGCTGGGAAAGCGAAAGCGAAGTTGACCTCAAGGCCTATCACCAGGCCAAGACCGGCGCATTGTTTATCGCCGCCACGCAGATGGGCGCCATCGCTGCGGGCCAAGAGGCCGAGCCGTGGTTCGAATTGGGTGACAGGATTGGCGAAGCCTTTCAGGTGGCCGATGATCTGCGTGATGCGCTGTATGATGCCGACACGTTGGGCAAACCGGCAGGGCAGGACGATCTGCATGGCCGTCCCAATGCCGTGACCCAACTGGGTGTGCAGGGGGCGATAAGCCGCCTCAAGGATATTCTCGGCGGGGCCATCGCCTCGATCCCCAGTTGCCGGGGCGAGGCGCAACTGGCCGAAATGGTGCGCATGTATGCCGAGCGTTTGACGCCTGTGGTCGCCAACACCACCGTGCCCGGCGAATGACAAGCGAGGCGGCCAACCTGCCTGCATGGCGCGGCGGTTGGATGAACCGCCTGATCGCGCGCCCGGGGTTTCAAAGCTGGGCCAGCCGATTTCCCCTGACACGCGGTCGCGCGCGCGCCGATGGTGCGGCGCTGTTCGATGTGGTGCAGGGCTTTGTTCAAAGTCAGGTGCTGATGGCGCTGGTCGAGCTGGACGCGTTCCGCCGCCTGCGCGCGGGTGCGCAAAGTGCCGAAGCGCTTGGGCGTGCCTGTGACATTCCGACGGACCGGATGCAGGTGTTGTTGCAGGCGGGCGCAGCCCTTGGCCTGCTCAAGCGTAAACGCGACCGCTATGCCCTGGCCCGCAAGGGGGCGGCCCTGATGGGCGTGCCGGGTCTTGAGGCGATGATTCGTCATCACAAGGCGTTCTATGATGATCTGCGTGACCCGGTTGCCTTGCTGCGCGGCCCGGATGAAACGAAGTTGAGCCAGTTCTGGCCCTATGTCTTTGGCGCGGATGTGCCACCCGCAGATGCGGCGACTTATTCCGATCTGATGGCACAATCCCAGCGCCTTGTGGCTGAAGACACGTTGCGCGCGGTGTCGCTGAAAGGCGTGTCGCACCTTCTGGATGTGGGTGGCGGCACAGGTGCATTCCTAGAGGCGGCGGGGCGCGCGACGCCCGGTATGCAGATGACCCTCTTTGATCTGCCCGCTGTCGTACCAGCGGCGCAGGGGCGCTTTGACGCAGCGGGCATGGCAGACCGTGTTGAGATTGTTCCCGGGTCCTTCAGGGATCAGGCGCTTCCGCATGGGGCGGACGCGGTTTCGTTGATCCGTGTTCTCTATGATCACTCCGATGACACAGTGCGCGCGTTGCTGGCCCGGGTCTATGACGCGTTGCCTGCTGGCGGACGCTTGATCATCTCTGAACCCATGGGCGGCGGTGCGCGGCCCGACCGGGCGGGGGATGTGTATTTCGCATTCTACACGATGGCGATGCAGACGGGGCGCGCCCGGTCTGCTGCCGAGATCGAGGCGCTGGTCACTGAGGCGGGGTTTTCCCAAGTGCATAGCCCGGCACCGGCGCGGGCTTACGTCACGCGCGTTCTCACCGCTGTCCGGCCAAACTGATTTGCAGGGAAAGTGTCCATTTGGATTGACACATTGATGTGTCTAACTAGAATGACACTATTGGACGCAAGTACGCCCTGAGTCTCTGCACCCCGGATGACCGAGCAAATACTGCGAAAAAAGGGAGAACCACGTGCAAACATCCGCTGTCCTGCTGAACGGTCCCAAAGACCTCGCAGTTGACACTCTGGCCCTGACAAAGCCCGGGCCGGCGGACCTTGTTGTGCAGGTGAGCCATTCGGGCATCTCGACAGGAACGGAGAAGCTGTTCTGGTCGGGCGAGATGCCGCCCTTTCCCGGCATGGGCTATCCACTGGTCCCCGGCTACGAGGCTGCGGGCGAAGTTGTGGAAGCTGGATTGCTGACAGGTTTCAAACCCGGTGACCGCGTATTCGTGCCCGGTGCAAATTGCTACGAAGGGGCCTTTGGCCTGTTCGGCGGTGCCGCACGCACGCTTGTCACAGACAGTGAGCGGGTGACACGCATCGATGCGGGCTTTGGCTCGAGCGGTGCGTTGCTGGCGCTGGCTGCCACGGCGCGTCATGCGATGGCGGGCATGAACAAGGCCGTGCCGGACCTGATCGTTGGCCACGGAGTGCTGGGCCGCTTGCTGGCCCGTCTGACCATTGCCGCGGGTGCGCCTGCGCCGACCGTCTGGGAAATCGATCCCGCCCGCCGGACCGGATCGACAGGCTACGAAGTCATGGACCCCGACGAGGACCCGCGCCGCGACTACACATCCATCTATGATGCCTCGGGGCAGGGTGCCCTGCTCAATGACCTTGTTGGTCGCATTGCCAAGGGGGGCGAGATCGTACTGGCCGGGTTCTATTCCGCGCCGCTGTCTTTTGCCTTCCCGCCCGCCTTCATGAAAGAGGCGCGGTTCCGCGTGGCTGCGGAATGGACGCGCGAAGACCTCGCCGCCACGCGCGCGCTGGTCGAATGCGGCGCGCTGAGCCTTGGCGATCTGATCACACATACGCGGCCCGCCACTGATGCGCGCGCCGCATACGAACAGGCGTTCACCGATGGTGACTGCCTGAAAATGATTTTGGACTGGGAGCACTAGGCCGTGAAAGATGAAGTACCAAATTTGAAAGACTTCGATCAGCGCCTGCGTGACGAGGCCAACGAAGACCTTGCGGACATCGTATCCGAAGAGCCCACCAGCAAGACCCAGATTATCGCGATCTATGGCAAAGGCGGGATCGGCAAATCCTTTACCCTTGCCAACCTGAGCCACATGATGGCCGAGCAGGGCAAGCGTGTGCTGCTGATCGGGTGCGATCCGAAATCCGACACCACCAGCCTGCTGTTTGGCGGCAAGGCCTGTCCAACCATCATCGAAACCTCGACCAAGAAAAAGCTGGCGGGCGAAGAGGTGAAGATTGGCGACGTCTGTTTCAAACGCGGCGGTGTGTTCGCGATGGAGCTTGGTGGTCCCGAGGTGGGGCGCGGCTGTGGCGGCCGTGGCATCATTCACGGTTTCGAGCTGCTGGAAAAGCTAGGCTTTCACGATTGGGACTTTGATTACGTCCTGCTCGATTTCCTTGGCGACGTGGTCTGTGGCGGCTTTGGCCTGCCCATCGCGCGGGACATGGCGCAAAAGGTGATCCTGGTGGCCTCCAACGATTTGCAATCCCTGTACGTCGCCAACAACGTCTGTTCCGCCGTTGAATATTTCCGCAAGCTGGGTGGCAATGTGGGTGTGGCCGGTCTGGTCATCAACAAGGATGACGGATCGGGCGAGGCGCAGGCCTTTGCCGACGCCGTGGACATCCCGGTGCTCGCGTCCATTCCGCAGAATGACGACCTGCGCAAGAAATCCGCCAACTACCAGATTGTCGGCACGGCCGAATCCGAATGGGGCACTTTGTTTGCTGCCTTGGGTGACAACGTGGCCGTGGCCCCGCCCGTGCGCCCGGCCCCCCTGGATCAGGATGCTTTGCTGGGTCTGTTCGATGCCTCGGAAACCGGTGGTGACGTCGTTCTGGAACCTGCAACCGACATGGACATGCGCGGCAAGAACGCAGAGCCCAAGGCATCACTGGAGGTAATTTATGATGACGCATGACACCTCTGAAATCCTTGAGCGTGTTGAACGGTCGCAGCGGGTGATTGCAGACAGCAGGCTCGTCGCCCGGTCTGGCAAGGTTTCGATTGCCCAGGCGCAACAGCTGGTCAAGCAAACGCATGCCGTCTGCATCCAGACCAAACAGATCACGCGCCGTTGCTGTGAGGATCAGGCTTGAGCCCCAAGGTCACATACGATGCGGCAGACGCAGTCGAGGTGACTGCCGGGCACCCGCGCGAGGCAGAGATGCCAGCGGTGTCCGAACCGGTCGACGGGCTTGGCTGTCACTCCGGTTCCGAGATGGAGAAGGCCGCGCGTATGGCCGGCAATTCCGAGATGCTCGACAAATTTGCCGCTGACTATCCGCAAGGCCCCCATGACAAACCGCAGTCGATGTGCCCGGCCTTTGGATCCTTGCGCGTTGGTTTGCGGATGCGGCGCACGGCCACAGTGCTGAGCGGGTCGGCCTGCTGTGTCTATGGCCTGACTTTTGTGTCCCACTTCTACGGCGCGCGCCGGTCTGTCGGCTATGTGCCCTTCAATTCCGAAACGCTGGTCACCGGCAAGCTGTTCGAGGACATCCGCGAAAGCGTGCACGACCTTGCTGATCCGGAAAAATACGACGCGATCGTCGTGACGAACCTGTGCGTACCAACGGCGTCTGGTGTGCCATTGCGTCTGCTGCCGGACGAGATCAATGGCGTGCGGATCGTCGGCATTGACGTGCCCGGATTTGGTATCCCGACCCATGCCGAGGCCAAGGATGTGCTGGCTGGTGCAATGCTGAACTACGCCCGTCAGGAGGTTGAAGCCGGACCGGTCGCCGCCCCCGTCGGTGGCAAGTCGGATCGCCCGACAGTTTCTATGTTGGGCGAAATGTTTCCGGCCGATCCAATGATAATCGGACAGATGCTGGCCCCGCTTGGTCTGGCCGCTGGCCCGGTTGTGCCCTGCCGTGAGTGGCGCGAGCTTTATGCCGCCCTTGATTGTTCGGTCGTGGCCGCGATCCATCCGTTCTACACGGCCTCTGTGCGCGAATTCGAGGCTGCAGGCCGCCCGATTGTGGGCTCCGCCCCCGTGGGCCGTGACGGGACAGCGGCGTGGCTGGCCAATATTGGTGCTGCGCACGGTGTCAGTGCCGCCCAGATCGGGGAGGCGCAAAACGCCGTTCTGCCCGCGATCACCGGCGCGTTGGCCGCAACCCCCATTCTGGGCACGATCACCCTATCGGGCTACGAAGGCTCCGAATTGCTGGTTGCCCGGCTGCTGATCGAAAGCGGCGCGGATGTGCCTTACGTTGGCACCGCCTGCCCACGCACGCCGTGGAACGCGGAGGATCAGGAATGGCTGGAGGCGCGTGGCGTCAAGGTGCAGTTCCGCGCGTCCCTCGAAGATGACTGTGCCGCGATGGAAGCGGTGCAGCCCGATCTGGCCATCGGTACGACGCCCGTCGTCCAGAAGGCCAAAGAGCTGGGCATTCCCGGTCTCTATTTCACCAACCTGATTTCCGCGCGCCCGCTGATGGGTGTGGCGGGTGCCGGGTCACTTGCGACGGTGATCAACGCCGCCATCGGCAACAAGACTCGCATGGAGCATATGAAGGCGTTCTTTGAAGGCGTCGGCACAGGCGATACAGCCGGTGTCTGGGAAAGCACACCAAATGTGCGGGAGGATTTCCGGGCGCAGAACCAGAAGAAGATTGAACGTCAGCAGAAGGCCGCCAAGGCCGCGGAGATGATCTGATGCTGATTATGGATCACGACAGGGCAGGGGGCTATTGGGGCGCGGTCTATGCGTTCTGTGCCGTGAAGGGCCTGCAATGTGTGATCGACGGACCTGTGGGTTGCGAGAACCTGCCGGTGACCTCTGTGCTGCATTACACCGATGCGCTGCCACCCCACGAACTGCCCATCGTCACCACGGGTCTGGGCGAAGAAGAGCTGGGCCGGGACGGCACCGAAGGCGCGATGAAGCGGGCTTGGGGCACGCTGGACCCGGCACTGCCTGCGGTTGTTGTGACCGGATCGATTGCCGAGATGATCGGCGGCGGTGTCACGCCCATGGGCACCAACATTCAAAGATTTCTGCCACGCACCATTGATGAGGATCAGTGGGAAGCGGCGGACCGTGCAATGACTTGGATCTTCACCGAGTTTGGCATGACGAAAGGGCGCATGCCGCCCGAGAAGAAACGCGAGGAAGGTGCGCGTCCTCGCGTCAATATCCTCGGTCCGATGTATGGCACGTTCAACATGCCATCCGATCTGGCCGAGATCCGCAGACTGGTCGAAGGGATCGGCTGCGAGGTCAACATGGTGCACCCGCTGGGTGCCCACGTGGCCGAAATGCGTAATCTGGTAAATGCCGATGTGAACATCTGCATGTACCGCGAGTTCGGGCGTGGATTGTGTGAGCTTCTTGCCAAGCCATACTTGCAAGCCCCGATAGGGGTCGAGAGTACCACCAAGTTCCTGCGCGCACTGGGGACCTTGGTGGATCTCGACCCCGAACCTTTTATCGAGCGCGAAAAGCATTCGACGCTCAAACCTGTGTGGGACCTTTGGCGGTCTGTCACGCAGGATTTCTTTGCCACGGCGTCCTTTGCGGTTGTCGCAAACGAGACCTACACGCGCGGCATTCGTCAGTTCCTTGAGGACGACATGGGCCTGCCTTGCGCCTTTGCGGTTGCGCGGGTGGCAGGCAAGAAGACCAACAACGAAGAGGTCCGCGCCTGGATGAGCCAGAAGCGCCCCCTCGTTGTCTTTGGCTCGATCAACGAAAAGATGTATCTGGCGGAGCTGAAAGGCGGGCACGGACCGTCCCCGGCCTTTATCCCGGCCTCTTTCCCGGGTGCTGCGATCCGCCGTCATACCGGCACGCCCATGATGGGTTATGCCGGCGCAACCTACCTTATTCAGGAAGTGTGCAATGGCCTTTTCGATGCCCTGTTCCACATCCTGCCTTTGGCCTCCGAAATGGATGCGGCCGAAGCCACCCCAACGACCCTGCGCCGTGACTTCCCTTGGGATGCCGACGCGCAGGCCATGCTTGACCGGATTGTTGAGCAACACCCCATCCTGACCCGGATATCCGCGGCAAAAACCCTGCGCGATGCGGCTGAGCAAGCAGCCCTCGCCAGTGGTGCAGACCGGGTCGTGATCGAGACTGTGCGTGCATTAGACCCGACCCTAGCCGGGTCGTCAGAGACTGTTTCCGAGGGAGGAACACCATGACTGACGCAACATCCAATATCGTCACTGAAGCGCCGAAGAAGCGCGGCGGAGAGAAGACCGAATTCATGGTCTATTTCGCAATCATCTTTGTGGCGACGCTGCCGCTGGCCTGCCTCACATGGGCACTGGCCGCGATCAAGTCGCGCAGTTTCACGGACAAGGGCCCGATGGCCCGGGCGTGGACGCAGGCGCGGATCATCACGCCGATGATCTTCAACGCGTGAGCCTGACGGCCCGACATAAACTTGCGCGCCCGACGGCGCGCAACACCGCATTTCTCAGCTTGTGTGCGCCTGCTGGGATATCGAACTGGACGCCTGGCAACAGGTGGACAGAACCCGGAGGGGGCAACCCCGATGGACCCGGCCGCGGGGTGCGCGGCATCAGCAAATTATTCCGGAGGAATACTTATGGCTGAAAACCTGTCTTTCACAGGTCTCACAGACGAGCAGGCGCAAGAATTGCACGCTGTCTACATGAGCGGGCTCTGGCTGTTTTCAGCCGTTGCCGTCGTTGCTCATTTGGCAGTGTTCATCTGGCGTCCGTGGTTCTGAGGAGGGATTAGCAAATGGCAAAGTTCTACAAGATCTGGCTCATCTTTGATCCCCGTCGTGTGTTTGTCGCACAAGGCGTTTTCCTGTTCCTGCTTGCAGCGATGATTCACCTCGTCCTGCTGAGCACGGACCACTTCAACTGGTTCGAACTGGCCGCGCAAAACGCCCAGTAAGACCCGGCTGAAGCTGGACAAAGCAAAGTTGCGGGCGGGGCGAACAGTGCGCCCTGGCCTGCCCGCAACAAACCAACATTCAAAAGACGGCCTTGGCCCCGCAACGGGTCGCGCCGCCAACTGCGGAGTTTGAGAGATGGCACTGCTATCCTTCGAGAGAAAGTATCGCGTCCGAGGCGGGACGCTGATCGGCGGCGATCTGTTCGACTTTTGGGTCGGCCCATTCTACGTGGGCTTTTTCGGTGTCACGACGGCCTTTTTCACCCTTCTGGGTACGGTTCTGATCTTCTGGGGTGCCTCACAGCAAGGAACGTTCAATCCCTGGCTGATCAATATCGCGCCGCCCGACCTCAGCTATGGTCTGGGCATGGCGCCGCTGCTGGAAGGCGGGCTGTGGCAGATCATCACCTTCTGTGCCACGGGGGCTTTCATCAGTTGGGCGCTGCGCGAAGTTGAAATCTGTCGCAAGCTGGGGATGGGCTATCACGTGCCCATCGGCTTCAGCTTTGCCATTCTGGCCTATGTCACACTGGTCATCTTCCGCCCGCTTCTGATGGGCGCGTGGGGTCACGGGTTTCCATATGGGATTTTCAGCCACCTCGACTGGGTGAGCAACACAGGATACGCCTACCTGCACTTCCATTATAACCCTGCGCACATGCTGGCCGTGACGTTGTTCTTTACCACAACGCTCGCTCTTGCCCTGCACGGCGCGCTGATCCTGTCCGCGGCCAACCCCGAAGAAGGGGAAGAGGCCAAGACACCCGATCACGAAGACACGTTCTTCCGCGACTTCATCGGCTATTCGATCGGCACGCTCGGCATTCACCGTCTGGGCTGGCTGCTGGCGATCAACGCGGTGTTCTTTTCGGCCGTCTGCATTATCATCTCTGGTCCCGTCTGGACGGCAGGCTGGCCCGAATGGTGGAATTGGTGGCTGAACCTGCCGATCTGGGGCGCGGACCCGTTGCCTGTCTATCAATCCGGACTGGGGGGCTGATCACATGAAAATCGAGTATCAGAACATCTTCACGCAGGTGCAGGTTCAGGGCAAACCCGAATGGGGCATGGACGACAGCGGCGAGATGCTGGTCGAACGGATCGGCACGCCGTGGTTCTCCAAACTTGCGGGCCTGATCGGGAACGCGCAGATTGGCCCGCTTTATCTGGGCTGGACCGGTATGGTGTCGCTGGCTACGGGCCTGATCTGGTTCGTCATGGTTGGCATCAGCATGCTGAGCCAGGTGGGCTATTCCATCCCTGAATTCATCCGCCAACTGTTCTGGCTGGCGCTTGAGCCACCAAGCCCGGAATACGGGTTGAGCATGCCGCCGCTTGATGAGGGCGGCTGGTACATCATCGCCAGCTTCTTTCTGTTGGTGTCGGTGATGACGTGGCTGCTGCGCAGCTACCTGCTGGCGGCCAATCACAAGATGGGCAAGCACGTGTTCTGGGCCTTTGCCAGTGCGGTGTGGTTGTTCCTTGTGCTGGGTCTGTTCCGCCCCGTCCTGATGGGATCGTGGAGCGAGGCCGTGCCTTACGGCATCTTCCCGCACCTTGATTGGACGACCGCGTTTTCAATCCGCTACGGCAACCTCTATTACAACCCGTTCCACTGTCTGAGCATCGTGTTCCTCTATGGCTCTGTCCTGCTGTTCTGCATGCATGGCGGCACCATTCTGGCGGTGACCCGCTATGGTGGGGACCGTGAGTTGGAACAGATCTATGACCGCGGCACGGCGACCGAGCGCGCCGCCCTGTTCTGGCGCTGGACCATGGGGTTCAACGCCACGATGGAAGGGATTCACCGATGGGCCTGGTGGTTTGCGGTGCTGACCCCGATCACGGGCGGCATCGGTATCCTGCTGACCGGGACGGTCGTGGACAACTGGTTCATATGGGCGCAGGAACACAATTTCGCGCCGATGTATGACGGGGCCTATGGCTACGAAGATTACGGCTCGTACGAAGCCTTCATTGGGAAGGAGAACTGATATGTTTCCCAAGTGGTTTGACAAATGGAACGCGGACAATCCCACGAACATCTTCGGACCCGCAATTGCCATTGGCGTCGTTGGCTCGGCGGTCTTTGCCGCCGCGCTGATCGTGACATGGGGCAACCCATACCAGACGGAAAGCATGCAGACGGGTCCACGCGGCACGGGCATGTCGGTGCCGGAATACAACGTCTCGCGCACCGCCCCTGATCCCACGATCGAGGCCTATTACACCGAAGAACCCTACATTCCCGAGGGTGGCGAAGAACTGGCCAAGGACATCTACGAAAACGTACAGGTGCTGGGCGAGTTGACAGACGACAACTTTAACCGGGTAATGCTGGCGATCACGCAATGGGTGTCACCGGAAGAGGGATGCGCCTATTGCCACGGCGACGGTGATCTGGAGACTTACGGCGCGGATGACCTTTACACCAAGGTCGTCAGCCGCCGCATGATCCAGATGACGCAGAACATCAACGAGAACTGGGATGCGCATGTCAACGCTGTCGCAGAGGTTGGTGTGAACTGCTACACCTGTCACCGGGGCCAGAACGTGCCATCCGACATCTGGTTCAACGTCACGCCCGTGAACGAAAACGCCAGTGGCTGGGCTGCAGTGCAGAACCGCGCCACGCCGATGAGCACCTCTACTTCGCTGCCATCCAACGCGCTTGAGGTTTACCTCACCGATTACGACAGCCTTGTGAATGTGCACGATCTGGACAGCCGCGTCGCCGGTGTGCCGGGCATCGATGATGGCATCGCGACCATCCAGAAGACCGAGATGACGTTCTCCCTGATGAACTATTTCTCGAACTCGCTGGGTGTGAACTGTGTGTTCTGCCACAACAGCCGCGCGTTCTATGATGCTGCGCAATACACGCCGCAATGGGGCATCGCCCAGATGGGTCGCCAGATGGTGATCGAGATGAACCAGGAATACCTGATCCCGCTTGAGGACCAGTATCCGCCGGAACGTCTTGGACCAATCTATGCAGACGCGCCCAAAGCGGCCTGCCGGACCTGCCACAAGGGTTATCAACGCCCGATGCAGGGTTTGAATGTCACGGATGACTGGCCCGAATTGGTCTCGTCCGAGGCGCCGGTTTACGAATGATGCGGTAGGGCGGGGTTAAACCCCGCCTTACGGCTGATATGCAGCGGCCTGTCCGCAGCGGCCAGGTTCGGATCAATGGCTTCCTTGATCCGGGCACGGGGTCCTAGACTCCGGTTCCCTTCCTGTTGGCTACAGGAACCTGGCGCCGTGCCTGTTCAGTCCGGCACGGCGCCTTTTCGCCCCAAGACCCGCAGGCAAGGCGGGTCCGGGTGAAGAGTTGAAAGGATGTGCGCAATGACTAAGACCCCGATCCTGGACCGTGTCGCGGGCCCCGCTGACCTCAAAACCCTGTCGGACGGCGATCTGGCGCGCCTCGCGGATGAGTTGCGCGTAGATGTCATCGACGCCGTCAGCAAAACCGGAGGCCATCTGGGATCATCCCTTGGCGTGGTCGAGTTGACCGTCGGCATTCACGCGGTGTTCGACACGCCGCGCGACAAGGTGATCTGGGATGTTGGTCACCAGTGCTATCCGCACAAGATCCTGACAGGGCGCCGCGACCGGATGGGCACACTCCGCCAGAAGGATGGCCTGAGCGGGTTCACCAAACGCGCCGAGAGTGATTATGACCCCTTTGGTGCCGCGCATTCCTCGACGTCGATCTCTGCTGCTCTTGGCTTTACGGTCGGGCGTGACATGGGCATGCCAACTGGCGACGCCGTGGCCGTGATTGGCGATGGGTCCATAAGTGCAGGTATGGCTTACGAGGCGCTCAACAACGCAGGCCACGAGGGCCGCCGTTTGTTCGTGATCCTCAACGACAATGAGATGTCGATTGCCCCGCCCACGGGTGCGATGAGCACGTATTTGTCCAACCTCACGCGCAACTCGCCCCTCGCCCCGCTTCAGGCCATCGCCGAAGGTATGGAGCAAGCCCTGCCCAAACCCATGCGCGACGGTGCGCGCCGCGCCCGAGAGATGGTGACGGGTGTAGAGAGCAAGGGCACGTTTTTTGAAGAGCTGGGCTTTGACTATATCGGTCCCATCGACGGACATGACATGGGGCAGGTTTTGTCCGTGCTGCGCGGCGCGCGGGCGCGTGCAACGGGTCCGGTCCTCATTCATGCCTGTACGGTCAAGGGTAAGGGATACGCCCCCGCCGAAGGTTCGGCGGACAAGTATCACGGCGTCTCGCGCTTTGATGTGAAAACCGGCACGCAGACCAAGGGCAAAAGCAACGCGCCGTCCTATACATCCGTATTCGGGACAACGCTGGCCGATCTGGCCGCGCGCGACCCGTCCATCGTTGCCGTGACGGCTGCGATGCCGTCGGGCACAGGTGTCGACAAGATGGCTGAACTTTTCCCGGCCCGCGTCTTTGACGTGGGCATTGCGGAACAGCATGGGGTGACATTTGCGGCTGGAATGGCCGCGTCGGGCCTCAAACCGTTCTGCGCAATCTATTCCACGTTCCTGCAACGCGGGTACGATCAGGTGGTGCATGACGTGGCCTTGCAGGGTTTGCCGGTGCGCTTTGCCATTGATCGCGCTGGTCTGGTGGGCGCGGATGGGGCGACCCATGCCGGGTCTTTTGACATCGGATACCTTGCGGCACTGCCGGGCATGGTTGTCATGGCCGCAGCGGATGAGGCAGAGCTGATGCATATGGTCACTACGGCGGCTGGGCATGACAGTGGACCGATTGCCTTCCGCTATCCCCGCGGCAACGGGCGCGGTGTCGACATGCCCGAGCGCGGTGAAGTCCTGGAAATTGGCAAGGGCAGGATGATCCAAGAGGGATCTGACATCGCGCTTCTCTCGTTGGGCACGCATCTGGATGAATGCGAACGTGCCGCGGCCTTGTTGGAAGCCGAAGGCCTGTCTGTCAGCATCGCGGATGCCCGTTTTGCCAAGCCGCTGGATATGGACCTGATCCGCGATCTGGCGTCACGCCATTCGGTGCTTGTCACAGTCGAGCAGGGGGCCATGGGTGGCTTTGGCGCGATGGTGCTGCAGGCGATGGCGCGTGAAGGTTTGCTTGATCAGGGGCTGAAGGTTCGCACGATGTGCTTGCCCGACCGGTTTATCGATCAGGCCGGACCGGACGAGATGTATGCGGACGCGGGCCTGAATGCAGACGGGATTGTCGAAACGGTGCGCGCCGCTGTGGGTGCAATGCCAACCAATGTTGTGGACCTCAAGCGCAGCTGACGCCTGCCCTCAGATGGTGTGCTTGGCCGCAAATGCACAGACAAGGCCAGCCACGTTTTCCGGCGCGTCCCAATGGATCGAGTGCCCGGCCTCTTCAACGATGTGATGTGGCAGGTGGCCGAGTACGGCCAGTGCGTGATCAGGCGGCACAACCAGATCAAGCGCGCCCACCAGCACCTGCGTTGGGCATGCTGGTGTGGCCAGATCAGTGCCATCAAAGTCGCGCAGAGCGTTCAGTTGATGTTCCATTGCATCTGCGGATTGTACGTGAGGATAGGCAAGGCTGTCTGCCACCGCCGCGTCCACCGCTGCCGGATCGTGATAGACGCGCGGGTTGAAGAGCCACGGAAACAAGGCCCTCAGCCACGTGTCTTGCGGCGCGCCCGAGCGGCGAATGGCGATCAGGGTTTCAAACAGGGCGGTGTTGCGCGGCAATCGGATCGGCGCAGATGCGGCAACATGGGTCGAGGCGAGCCGTTCGGGTGCCACCTGCGCCATGTGCAGCGCGATGATCCCGCCCATGGAGTGGCCGAGGACGTGGAACCGTTCGAACCCCAGATGGTCCATCAGGGCAAGGCCATCCTTGCACATCAGATCAATGCTGACAGGCGCGTCCCAGGGGGTGGTTTGTCCGGTGGTACGATTGTCGATGCGGATGCACGTGAACTGATCGGACAGCAGCGGCACGAGCGGTGTCCAGCTTGCATGATCAGACATGAAGCCGGGCAGCATCAACAAGGGCGGGCCGTCGCCGGTGACCTCGAAGTGCAGTTGCACGTCGCTGCGCTCAAGTCGGGGCATTAAGGTCGCTCCATGTTGGCAGCAGGTCATCTGGCGCAGCGGTGGCGGCATAGACCCCGCGCGCAATCGCGCGGCTGAGGCAGAGCGCGGCGGCATGGCCAATCATGCCAAGGTCACTTTGACTGTTCATAGGTTGCCCCCCTTTTGAAACGCTGAACACCAGATCACCATCACCGGGGCTGTGCGCAGGCACGCAGGCCCGCGCGATCCCGTCATGGGCGGCGATGGCGACGCGCTGGCACTGCGCCTTGTCGAGTGCTGCGTCCGTCGCGACAATGGCGATTGTCGTGTTTGCCCGTTCCAGCATTGCCGTCAGCTTGCGGCTGTCGAGGGTGCGCCCAAGCCCGCTGGTCGGATCCGGTCCTAGCCCGCCAAATTCGCCATCGATCTCGTAAGGTGCAGCCCAGAAATGCCGCTCACCCGGAGTGGTGACACTGCCCATCGGGTTTGCCGCCACAAGGGCCGCGACGGTGATGCCGCTGTCGAGTACCAGCGAGGCCGTGCCAAGCCCACCTTTCATCATGGCCGTCATCGCGCCTGTACCCGCACCAATGGTGCCAATGGCCGTGGATGTGGTTGCCGCCTCGAAGGCCTGACGCCCCAATGCAGGGTAGGGCGATGTCGCCCAGTCCTTGTCCCCGCCAGAGAGCAGATCGAAGATGATGGCGCCCGGCACCAGCGGGATGATGGCATTGCCAACTCGGTATCCGCGCCCTGCATCCCGAAGGCCCGCAACCACCCCGGAACAGGCATCAAGCCCGTAGGCAGACCCGCCCGACAACACCAGCGCGTCCACCTGCGCCACCGATTTGTCCGGTGCCAAAAGGTCGGTTTCGCGGGTCCCCGGCGCACCGCCCAGTACGGACACCGCAGCGGTGAAAGGCGCGTCTGCCGTCAGCACTGTGACCCCTGATTTCAACGCATCGTCCTGCGCGTTGCCGACCTTGAGCCCGGCAATATCCGTGATCGCGTTTTGCGGGCCTGGGGTCATTTTTGATTCAGTGCCTCCGGCGGGAGTTTTCTTGGCGAGATGAAGGTGGATCAGATGCGCGGTTTGGGCGCGGCTGTTGATGGATCGCCTGTGTTGGGGACACCTTTGGGTTCGATCAGCAGCACTTTGCATTCCGTTTCCGCACGGGGGCGATGCGTGACGCCGCGTGGCACGACGAACAATTCCCCCTGCCTGACAGTGTGGGATTGTTCGTCGAGGTCCATGACCATTTCGCCCTCGAGCACGAGAAAGAAGTCGTCTGTGTCTTCATGCAGATGGAACGGAAATGCGCCCTGAAACTTCACCACCATCACGTCATTGTCGTTGTAATCGGCGATGACGTGGGGATCCCAGTGGGTGCTGAACTGCGCCAGCTTTTCGGCAAGGTTGATGGGTTTCATATGCAGCGTCCTCCGTCCACTTCCATCGCGACGCCCGTGATCATCGATGCCGCGTCCGAGCACAGGAATGTCGCTGCGGCCCCCATGTCTTCGGGCGTGGAGAACCGCCCCAGCGGGATGGTTGACAGGAACTTGGCACGGATTTCGGGGGTGTCTTCGCCCATGAAGGATTTGAGCAGTGGCGTTTCCCCGGCAACTGGGTTCAGGGCGTTGACGCGAATACCATGCGGCGCGAGTTCGACGGCCATCGCTTTGGTTGCCGTAATCATCCAGCCTTTGGAGGCGTTGTACCAGTTGAGGTTCGGGCGCGGCGAAACCCCTGCGGTGGAGGCGATGTTGAGGATCGCGCCTGTTTTGCGTGACTTGAAATGCGGCACGAGGCTGCGCGCGCTCAGGTAAACTGATTTGGCGTTCACGGCGAGCACGCGATCGAAATCTTCTTCGCTCACCTCTTCCATGGGTTTGGGTAGGTGGGTGATGCCTGCATTGTTCACCAGAATGTCGAGATGGCCCATGGTGGCCAATGCGTGGTCGGCCATCGCCTGAACGGAGGCACCGTTTGCGACGTCAACCTGCACGCTGTGCCCGCCTATTTCAGAGGCGATATCGCTGGCCCCGTCGCCATTGATGTCAGCCGCCATAACGGTTGCCCCCTGTGCGGCAAAGGCCCGTGCGATCCCTGCGCCGAAACCGCTTGCGGCCCCGGTGACAAGGGCGGTTTTGCCGTTCAGTTGCATACGCGATCTCCGTCAGTACCGTTTTGCATGGTTTCGCAGTTGCGCCATGGTTTCAAGGGTGGCGTGCGTAAGATCACGCCGTGGCCCGTCCACCGGATTGATCAAAGCAGAAGCCGGTGGAGAAGCTTGCCTCGTCGCTGGCCAACCAGCAGGCCATTGCGGCGATTTCCTCGACGGTGCCAAAGCGGCCCATGGGGATCTTGGATTGTATGAAGTCGATATGCTCTTGCGTCATCTGATCAAAGATTGCGGTGCGCACTGCTGCGGGTGCAATGGCGTTGCAGGTCACGCCTGAGGTGGCGAGTTCCTTCCCCAGTGATTTGGTGAGGCCGATGACCGCCGCCTTTGAGGATGAATAGGCGGGGGCGTTGGGGTTCCCTTCCTTTCCGGCGATGGATGCGATGTTGACGATCCGCCCCCAGCCCTTGGCCTGCATCAATGCGGCAGCTGCGCGACAGCAGTAAAATAAGGCGTTCAGATTTAGGGCGTGTACGGCCAGCCAGTCGGCCACCGGGTACTCCCATGTGGTCGTATTGGGCCCTGTTATGCCTGCCGAACAGACGAGGATGTCGGGATTGGCCTCGCCCATCGCACTTGCTACGGCATCGGCGTCGGTGACGTCGATCTGGAGCGTGGTGCAGCCGGGCAGATCAATAGCGTTGAGCGCGTCGGCATTGATGTCCCAGACCTCGACACTTCCGCCCTCGGCCAGGATGCGCCGCGTGATCCCATAGCCCAGACCCGCCGCCCCTCCGGTCACAACTGCGTGGCGGCCCTGAAAACGGTTTTCAAAGATCATGGGTGGTCTCCTGTAACGAAGTCGAGACGATGGATGTGGCGCAACTGACCATCCCCGTCTGACATTGATTTTTCATAGATAAAGCCGAGGCGTGGCCAAATGGTGCGGGCCAGTGCAATTGCATTATGTCAGCCATGATGCGCAGCCACGGTTTTCAGCGTGGAAAAGCCATAAAGTGCCTCGAACCCCTTTTCACGACCATGGCCGGATTTTCCAACTCCACCAAAGGGCAGTTCGACTCCGCCCCCTGCACCGTAATTGTTGATGAACACCTGGCCCGCGTGCAGCCGTTTTGCCAACCGCATCTGGCGCGCGCCGTTTGCAGTCCAGATGCTGGCGACAAGGCCGTAGTCGGTGCTGTTTGCAATCGTGACGGCCTCATCCTCGGTATCGAAGGGGATGAGGACCTGAACGGGGCCAAAGATTTCTTCGCGCGCAAGGGTATGATCGGGGGGCACATTGTCGAACAGGGTGGGCAGAACATAAGCGCCGGTGTCAGGGGCGACGACCATCTGCCCCTGCGCGGCGATGGTTAGGTTTGCGCCTTCGTTCAAGAACCCCTCGACAATCTGCTTTTGGCGGGTGGAGATCAGTGGACCAACGCGCAAGTCGTCCATTGCGGGGCCAACAGTCAGCTCGCCATAGGCTACTGCCATGCGATCCCTCACGTTCTCGTAGACACCGCGCTGCACAAGGATGCGAGACGAGGCGGAACAGGTCTGCCCCGCATTCTGGATGCCCGCGTTAACGAGAAAGGGCAGGGCCGCGTCGATATCGGCGTCGTCAAAGACCAGTTGCGGCGACTTCCCGCCCAGTTCCAGCGTGACGGGGACGACATTCGCGCCAGCTGCCTGTTGCACCAAGGCACCCGTGCGCACTGATCCGGTAAAGCTGATGTGCTGCACGCCGGGATGGGCTGCGAGGGCGGCTCCGGCCTCTGGCCCACGTCCGGGAGCGACGTTCAACGCGCCGTCGGGCAAGCCCGCCTCGGCGCAGATATGGGCGAAGGCGAGGGCAGTCAGGCACGCTTCTTCCGCTGGCTTCAGCACGGATGCATTGCCCATGGCCAGGGCCGCCCCGACCGACCGTCCGATGATTTGCATCGGGTAGTTCCACGGCACGATATGTCCGGTCACGCCATGCGGTTCGCGCAATGTGTAGACGGTATAGCCGTCCAAGTAGGGAATGGTTTCGCCCATCACCTTGTCCGCTGCGCCACCGTAGAATTCCATGTAGCGGGCAAGGGCGACGGCATCCGCGCGGGCCTGTGACAAGGGTTTGCCGACGTCATGCGCCTCGATCTCGGCCAGTTGATCGACGCGGGCGAGAACTGCGCGCCCGATGTCACTCAGGATACGGCCCCGCTCTGTCGCGCTCATCCGCCCCCAGGCACCTGCGCGCGCGGCATTGGCCGCAGCAACCGCGGCGTCGATGTCAGCCGCTTGCCCTGCGGCGATCTGAGCAAGCTCCGTTCCGTCCGAAGGGTTGATCAGCGTCAGCGTTCCGGTAGCAGGACGCCATGAGCCGCCAATCAGCATGAGGGACGGATCGAACCAGAGGGCCTGCGTCATGGCGCACCTTTATAGTCAAACGTATAGCTGTGGCACTGATATGGCGTCAGCGCGGGACCGCGCGCAAGCCTTGTGATCGCGGGCAGCGAAGGCAAAAGCCGATCCCAGAACCGGATTGTGCCGGGCAAGGCCTTGGCAACACCAAGCGCCCATCGCCCCGGATGGCGGGCGAAACAGAGTGTGGCCGCGTGCGTACCGATGCCCGCATCGCGCCAGTCCGGCAATATACAGAATTCGGACAATTCGTGATGTGTCCCTGTGCGCTCGATCAGCGCGAAACCGACACGTTGGTCAGATTGCGAAACAAGCAGCGGATAAATGTCGGGGTCCTCGAACCAGTCGGTCACTTCTTGCAGTGGCGGCCCAGCCCTGTCGGGGACGAGCTCGCGGAAATATGCGCTCGCCGCGTCATGCAGCCACGCGGTTTGATCTTGTGACAAGGGCATCAGGGACAGGGTCATGCGGTGCCGGTCCGGGGTAGCACCGGGGCGGCGTCAATCAGCGTTTGCGTGTAGGGGTGTTGCGGGTTGTTGAACACGTCTTCTGTCGCGCCCTGTTCAACGATCTTGCCATTTTGCATGACCAGCACGCGGTCGGTGATGCTGCGCACGACACTCAGATCGTGACTGATGAAAAGGTAGGTCAGGTCGTATTCACGGCACAGCTCTGCGATCAGATCGAGGATCTGCGCACGAACGGACACATCGAGCGCACTGACCGCTTCGTCGAAAACGATGAGTTCTGGTCGGATGATCAAGGCGCGCGCGATGGCAAGGCGCTGGCGCTGTCCGCCGGAAAACTGGTGCGGGTACTTTTGGGCATCATCGGGTGACAGGCCGACCGCCTGCAACGCTTCGGCAATGCGCGCATCCCGATCTGCAGGCGGTCTTTGCAGCAGATGGAAAGGTTCGGTGATCAACCGCGCAACCCGGTGGCGTGGATTAAAGCTGCCATAAGGGTCCTGAAACACCACCTGCATTTTGCGCCGCACATCCAGGTTGGGCGTGCCGTGGGAATAGACCGGCATGCCGTCCAGCAGAATGTCACCGGATTGCACAGGCTCCAACCCCAGAATGGCGCGGGTCAGGGTGGATTTGCCGCAACCGGATTCCCCGACCAGACCGACCCGCCCACCACGCGGGATGTCAAAGCTGACCAGATCGACTGCACGAAACGAGCCCGGATCGGTGAAGAGCCCGGTGCGGGGCAGGGTGTAGTCGCGAATGACGTTGCGCACCCGAAGCAGGGGCGCGTTTTCCACCGGGTCCGGCAGCGTTGCCTGATGGGCCGAGGCCGCAAAAAGCGCTTTGGTGTAAGGATGCTGCGGTGCGTTCAGCAGCGCCACAGTCTCGCCCGCCTCGACCACGCGCCCGTGTTGCATGACGGTGATGCGCTGCGCCATTTGCGCGACCACAGCCAGATCATGGGTGATCATCAACAAGCCCATGCCGTCCTCGCGCGCAAGATCCACAAGCAGGTCGAGGATCTGTGCCTGCGTGGTCACATCAAGTGCGGTGGTCGGTTCGTCTGCGATCAGCAGCTTAGGGCCGCAGGCGATGGCGATGGCGATCACGACCCGCTGGCGCTGCCCGCCCGATAGTTCGTGGGGATAGCGTCGAGGCGAGATGCCTTCCAGCCCCACCCGCGCCAGCACGTCGGCGGTGCGCGCGGTCGCATCCATATCCGGGCGATGCAGATGCACCGTCTCGGCCACCTGCGCGCCGATGGTTTGCACAGGGTTCAGCGCCGTCATCGGTTCCTGAAACACCATGCCAACGCGGTCGCCGCGCAGGGCACACATCCGCGCCTCGCTCAGCCGCGTGACGTCGTCCCCGTCGAGGATCACCTCGCCCCGTGTCTCGCTCCCATCCGGCAACAGTTGCATGATGGCTAGCGCCGTCATTGATTTCCCCGACCCGCTTTCGCCTGTGACGGCGACGACTTCACCCGGTTCGACGCGCAGGGATACGTCCTGCAGGATTGGTGTGCCGTGAATGGACAGCGACAGTTTGTTGATCTCAAGCAGGCTCATACCCGCGCCACCCGAAGGCGCGGGTCAAGGGCGTCGCGCAGGCCGTCGCCCAGCAGGTTGAGCCCCAACACGGTCAGGATGATGGCAAAGCCGGGCACCAGCGCCATGTGCGGCGCGATGGAAACCAGCGTCTGTGCGTCCGCCAGCATCCGCCCCCAGCTTGGCGTCGGGGGCTGCGCGCCAAGGCCGACATAGGACAGCGCGGCCTCGGCCAGGATGCCAAGGCTGAACTGGATTGTGGCCTGCACGATCAACAGATTCGTGATGTTGGGCAGGATATGTTCGACGCTGATGCGGGCCGACCCCTTGCCTGCCACCCGTGCGGCCATGATGAATTCGCGCGCCCAGAGGGGTAGGGCGCCGCCGCGTGTGACACGCGCGAAGACGGGGATGTTGAAAATGCCGATGGCGATAATGGCGTTGATGGCACCGGCACCAAAGATAGCGGTGATCAGGATCGCGATGACAAGGCTGGGAAAGGCAAAGATCAGATCGTTGCCGCGCATGATGATCTCATCCACCCAGCCACCCTGCCGCGCAGCCGCCCAAAGGCCAAGTGGCACGCCGAGACCGATGCCGATACCGACCGCCACGATAGCCACTGCGATTGAGGTGCGCGCGCCGACCATGATCATCGAAAACATGTCGCGCCCGAAATGGTCTGTCCCGAACCAATGGGTGCCATTGGGCGTCTGCAATTTGGCCGGGATGTCCATCGCAGTATGATCGAATGGCGTCCAGATGAAGGACACCAGTGCCGCCAGAACCATGAGTGCCGACAATACGCCGCCAAGGATGAGCGTACGGCTCATGTCCGCGCCCTCAGCCGCGGATCAACAGCAGCGTAAGCAAGATCGACGGCAAAATTCACCACGATCACGGCAAACACCAGAAGCATGGTCACGGATTCAACCACGATCAGGTCGCGGGCCGAGATAGATTGAAAGATGAGCCGCCCCAGCCCGGGCAGGTAGAACACCTGTTCAATGATGATCCCGCCCGCCAGCAGGAAGGAAAACTGCAAGCCCAAGATCGTCAGCACCGGGATCATCGCATTGCGCAAGCCATGACGCCGCAGTGCCTGCCCGCGGGTGAGGCCCTTGGCGCGCGCAGTGCGCATGAAGTCCTCTCCGAGCACGTCCAGAAGAGCGGATCGCATGACGCGCGCAAGGATCGCAGCTTGGGGCAAGGCCAGTGCAATCGCGGGCAGGGTCAGTGACTTCATCGCTGCAAAGAACCCTTTGTCCCAGCCTGCAAAACCACCAGCGCTGAACCAGCGCAAGTTGATCGCAAAGACCAGCACCAGCATCATCGCGAACCAGAAATTGGGGATGGCAACGCCGATCTGGGTGGCGCCCATCACGCCAACATCGCCCGCCTTGCCGCGTCGCGAGGCTGCATAGATGCCTGCGGGAAAGGCGATCAACGTGGAAAGGGCCAGCGCATAAAGCGCCAGCGGCAGCGACACCCACAGACGATCACCGATCATCTGCGCCACGGGTGTGCGGTATTGATAAGACATGCCAAAATCGCCCTGCACCATGCCCCCAACCCAAGCCAGATACCGCTGCACCTTGGACTGGTCGAGGCCGAGTTCCGCGCGCAGGGCTGCCAGCGTGTCTTCCTGCGCGTTGATCCCCAGCATGAACGAGGCCGGATCGCCCGGCGCCACCTCGATCACGGTGAAAATCACCAGCGACGCGATGGCGAGGCTGATCAACAGGGATACAAGGCGTTTGAGGGCATAGCGCAGCATTTGCCCGCGACGTTAGGCGGGGTCCTTTGTATGCGCAAGCACGTCCGAAAGGGCGCCCGCGTCTTGCGCCAATGCTGCAAGGGCCAGTCCGCGAATGGTGGCGAGGTAGCACTCCTGATCCCAGCCACAGGTCTGGGTCAGATTTTCCCAAGTGCGCACGGACAGGAGCGTCCAAAGCAGGTCGGTGGCCTGTTCGGGATCGGTTTTCGGGGGCAGGGTGCCTTCATCGGCCAGGGCCTTCACAGCGGCGGCGCAGCCTTCGCGCATGTCAGCCATGCGGGTGTTCCACGCCTGCGCCGCTTCGACATCCGTATCCACGACCGCCAAAATTGCGCGCGCCACGCCGTAGATCTGGGGAATGTAGTTGCCCCACGCGGTGACAAACGCATCCAGCCGCTCGGTCCCGGATCGCGCTGTGCGACTGGGGGCAAGGGCGGCGTTCACGTCATTGGTCTGATCCTGATAGCGCGTGGCCGCCACCAGAACATCCGTTCGGCTGGGAAAGTGCAGATAGACTGCCTGCCGGCTGACGCCGGAGGCTTTGGCGATGTCGGACATCGTCGGCAGCTTGGCATTCGGTTTTTCCAGCAAGGACAATGTCGCTTGCAGAATTTTGGTCGGGGTATCGATAGAAGTGCTTGACATGCAGTAAAGTAGCGCTTAGTTGACAGGCTGTCAATTGACACAGTGTCAAGCAAGTCTGAAGAAAGGAAGAACACCATGACCAAACGTATTTTCATCTGGGTGGCGCACCCGAAACCGAATTCGCTGAATGCCGCGCTGGCCGCGCGCTATGCCAAGGGGGCAAAGGCAAATGGGGCCGACGTCCGCGTTATGGCGCTGGCTGATATGCAGGTCGATTCCGGCTTTGACGGTTATGACAGCCCGCGCGATCTCACTCCTGATCTGGCCACCTGGCAGGACAATATCCGCTGGGCGGATCACGTGATGATCGTGCACCCCTATTGGTGGGGCGCAATGCCCAGCAAGGCCAAGGCGGTGCTGGATGCGGCCCTTTTGTCGGGCTTTGCCTACAAGTATCACGGGCCGGGCATGGGCTGGGACAAGCTGCTTGAGGGGCGCACGGGCGATGCGATCATCACGTCCGATACGCCCGTGTGGATCGACACGCTGATCTATCGCAGCCCGGGGCGGCGCGTGATGCGCAATCAGGTCATGAAGTTCACCGGGATCAAGCCACGCAATGTGGTGCAGATGGGGTCTGTGAAACTGGCCAAACCCGCCAAGATCGACACATGGCTTGCGCGGGCCGAGACTATGGGAGCAGCGGCCGCCTAAAGTGTCGCCCTTGCGCGTTAAACATCTATGTAGGGGGCCATGACACGCCCCCTTTTCATCGGCTCCGAGATTTATCGCGGATCAAGCTATGGCCGCTGGCACCCTTTGCGGGTGCCCCGCGTCTCGACGGTGATGGACCTGTCACGTGCGATGGGCTGGCTGCCGTCCGAGGTCTACGTGCCAAGCCCTCGGGTGAAGCCTGCCGCTTTAACCATATGGCACACGCCGAACTATGTCGCCGCCCTGAAGGCCGCCGAAGCCGCGCAATCCGTAAACGAGGCCGTGCGCGCCCGCCACGCCCTTGGCACGCCCAACAACCCCGTATTTCCCGAAATGTATCGCCGCCCCGCAACGGCTGCGGGCGGGTCATTGCTGGCGGGCGAATTGCTGGCCACGGGCGGGATCGTCTACCACCCGGCAGGTGGCACCCATCACGGAATGCCGGATCGGGCAGGGGGTTTTGCTATCTCAATGACCCTGTCCTCGCGATCCTGTCGCTGCGGCGAAACGGGGCGGAGCGGGTCGCTTACATTGACATCGACGCACATCATCCCGACGGTGTCGATCATGCCTTTGGCCGCAACCCGGATGTGCTGATGATCTCGGTTCACGAGGAAGGGCTGTGGCCACGCACGGGCGCGTTGGGCGCAACGGATACGCTGGTCAACCTGCCGGTGCCACGTGGCCTCAACGACGACGAAATGGCGCTGATCCGGGATCAGGTTATCCTGCCGCGCGTCACCAATTTTCGCCCCGATGCCATCGTCCTGCAATGCGGAGCCGACGGGGTCGAGGAAGACCCACAAGCCCACCTTTCACTGTCCAATCAGGCGCACTGGGCCATCGTACGCAGTCTGATGGGTCTTACCCCCCGCCTTTTGGTTCTGGGTGGCGGCGGTTACAATCCATGGTCCGTCGGGCGCTTGTGGACAGGGGTGTGGGCCACGCTGAACGGCTTTGACATACCCGAACGCGTCACACCGGCAGCCGAAAAGGCGCTAAGGGCACTGCGTTTTGATGGAAACCGCAGGGGCAAGAACCCTCCTGCACACTGGTTCACGACCTTAGCGGACAAACCGCGTCACGGCCCCATAAGCGACACTGTGCGGCAAAGGATCAAAATGCTCTGATCCCGGCTTCACCTTGCCAAATAAACTCCGGGGAGTCGCGCAGCGACGGGGGCTGGCCCCCTAGGACGGTCCAGCCAGGTAATCGGCGTCACTGACAAGCTCAAGCCATGTCGCCGCCGACCCGTCTACAGCCTCTTGCATCGCGATATGCGTCATTGCCGTTTCCGGGCCCGCCCCGTGCCAGTGTTCAACACCTGCCGGAATCCACACTGTATCACCGGCGCGAATCGATTGCGGAGACTCGCCGCGCAGGCACACAAGCCCTGCCCCTTGCGTGACGTGCAGAGTCTGGCCCAGAGGATGCGTGTGCCACGCAGTGCGTGCACCGGGTTCAAAATGGACGGACAGAGCATGCAGCCGGGCAGGGGCCTCAGCCGAAATGATCGGGTCCTGCCAGACAACACCGGTAAAGTAGTCAGGGTTGGCCCGTACAGAAGGGCGCGTACCGGCACCGAAAATCTGCATCAGTTGCTCCGTTCACACGTCACAAAAGGGTCCGGCGCCCCGTGACGGGCACCGGGGCATCACTCAGCCCAGCTTACACCAGTCAGGTCCGTGGCCTGCGTCGGCGCATTTGCCCAAAGGCCTTGCACACCCGCCTTGGCCACCGACAGCTGCGCCAGTTGGAACAGATACCCGTTCACAGCATCGCCCGCGATGATCTCTTGCGCCTTAGCCATCAGGTTGGTGCGCGTGTCGGGGTCGGTCGTGGCGTTGAGGGTGCTCATCAACTCCTGAAAGTCCGGGTTGTCGTATTGGAAATAGTAGTCCGGATTGGCATAGATGCCGATGTCCATCGGTTCGGTGTGGCTGACGATGGTCAGACCAAAGCTCTTGCCCCGGAACACCGTTTCGAGCCACTGGGCCCATTCGACATTGATGATCTCTGCCTTGATGCCGACCTCGGCAAGCTGGGCTGCAATGATTTCACCGCCCCGGCGCGCGTAGGACGGGGGCGGCAGGTGCAGCGTTGTTTCAAAACCATCGGGCATGCCCGCCTCTGCCAGCAATGCGCGCGCCTTGTCAGGATCAAAGGCCGAGCCACCCTTCAGATCGACATAGGCGGGGTTGTGAGGCGCGAAATGCGTGCCGATGGGCGTGCCATAGCCGAACATGGCCCCGTCGATGATCGCCTGACGATCAATGGCATGCGCCACGGCTTGCCGCACACGCACGTCATCAAAAGGGGCCTGTTTGTTGTTGGTGGACAGGATTGTTTCGCCCTCGGTCGACCCGATCAGAACCTGAAAACGGGGATCGGCCTCGAACTGCGGCAGGTTTTCAGGGGCCGGAAACCCCGAGAACACATCCACGTCTTCGGCCATCATCGCGGCGAACGCAGCGGTCGGGTCAGATATGAACTTGAACGTCGCCTCAGTCAGCGCGGGCTGCTCGCCCCAATACTCTGCATATTGACTGATCTGGATGCTGTCGCCTTGTGTCCAAGAGTCAAACTTGAACGGGCCTGTACCGATCGGTTGCTGTTTGATGTTTTCGATGGACTCAGGGGCCACAATGACCGCATCGCCCCAGGCGAGGTTGAACAGCATGTTGCCGTTGGGTTCCGACAGGGTGATGCGCACGGTGGCCGCGTCCACAACTTCGACCGCGCTGATCGCGGCATAAAGCGCTTTTTGCGCGTTCGCACTGTCTTCGGCCAGAATGCGGTCAAGTGTGAATTTCACGTCCTCAGCGTCCATGGTCGTGCCATCATGAAAGGTCACACCCTCGCGCAGAGTGAAGGTGTAGGTCAGACCGTCATCCGAAATCTCCCAGCTTTCCGCCAGGCCGGGCACGACAGATCCATCCCCCATAAACCGCGTCAAACCCTCGAACACATTGGAATACAGCACCGAATCGATGGCCCCCGCTGCGGCGGACGTCGGATCGAGGTGCGGCGGTTCAAGTTGCAGCGCGACGGTGATGTCTGTCTTGGCGGCGGCCATGCCAGCCAGCAGTGCAGCGCCAGCGACGCCAAGGAACAGGGGGCGGATGTTGACCATGGGTTTCTCCCTCAGATGGCAGTTTGGCAAAAGGCTAGCCAAATCTGTGCGGCTTGACCAGCGCACAGCACTTGGCATGCGCGGTTGGGTGCGCTACCCCGGCGGCTTTCGGTGAAAGGGGCAGGTGCGATGGCAGTTCTGGGGGTGGATTTCGGGACTTCAAATTCCGCTGTCGGCATTTGCGTGGACGGCGTCGCCCAGTTGATCCCGCTTGAGGCTGGCGAGACGACGTTGCCCACTGCCGTCTTCTTTGATTTTGATGCGCGTCGGGCCGTCTACGGACATGCGGCAAATGCCGCACTGATCGCAGGGGACGAGGGGCGCTATATGCGCGCCCTCAAATCCCTGCTTGGCACGTCCCTGATGCGCGAGCGGCGAACATTGCTGAACGAGTCCACGGATTTCATCACCATCGTGGGCCGGTTTCTGGCTGAGTTAAAATCGCGTGCCGAAGCTGCCACAGGCCAGCGCTTTGAGCGGGCGTTGTCCGGGCGGCCCGTCCTGTTTCACTCCGGCGATCCCAAGCGCAATGCTCAGGCGCTTGTCGATTTGACGGACTGTTACCACGCGGCGGGGTTTCAGGACGTGTCTTTCATGCCCGAGCCGGAAGCCGCAGCGCTTGCCAACCGTGCGACCCTGCGACCCGGCGATCTGGGGCTTGTGGTTGATATCGGCGGCGGAACCTCGGACTTCACCCTGTTTCGGCAAGGGAGCGGCACGTCCATCGACATCTTGGCCAGCCATGGTCTGCGGCTTGGAGGCACCGATTTTGATCGCGCGCTCAGCCTTGCCTTCGTGATGCCCAAACTGGGTATGGGAACTGCCATCCGCCACGCATTTGGGGATCAGACCCACATCGCTCCGAATGCGATCTTTCACGATCTGGCCACATGGCAGAAAATTCCGTTTCTTTACGCGCCAGATACACGACGCGCGGCACGTGAATTGGCGCAATACGCGGTCGAGCCTGAGCGTCTGGGACGACTTGTGCGGGTGCTGGAGGAAGAAGTCGGGCATGACATGGCCTTTGCCGTCGAGGCTGCCAAGATTGCTGCGAATGCCGGGACAGCGGCAATGCCAGAGATTGACCTGCGCATGGTTGCCCCCGATTTGCGCCTACCGCTTTACCCGATTGCGATGACGGCGACCCTGAACGACATGGCCGAAAGAATTGCGGATGCGGCGGGCGAAACACTGACGCAGGCCGGAGTGCAGGCGGGCGACGTGGATCCACTGATATTTGTAGGCGGATCGAGTCCGATGCAGGTGGTCGAAACCGCGCTGACCAAACGGCTGCCGCGCGCGCAGGTGCATCGGGGTGCCGCGCTGACCGCCATCGTCGAGGGGTTGGCGCTGGCGTCGCAGACCCTCTAGGGCGCCAACAGCAGTTTTTGCAGCGCCGCACCCATCACCTTGGCACTGTCGAGCATATCGGTGATCCCGATCCATTCATCCGGTTTGTGCGCCATCTCCAATTCACCCGGCCCATAGGCGATGCAGTTGCGCAACTGGCCGATGCGGTCGATGTGTTTTTGATCGTAAGAACCGGGCGAGGCGACATAGGTCGGCTCGATCCCCAGCACATCATGGATCGCGGCATGCACAGTTTCGACGACCGGCGCGGATTTGTCCGTCATGGATGGCAAAACGACGTTCAATTCGCGCATGTCATAGTCGAACCTGTCGCGCGATGATTTCAGCCCTTCAAGTAGCGCTACAACTTCGGCGCGCACATCTTCGACATTTTCCTCCACAAGAAAACGGCGGTCGATCACGATACGGCAACTGTCCGGAACGCAATGCGCAGGCAATCCATTGTAGTCGTCACCTTGCTCGGCCTGACCGCCATGGATCGAATTGATGTTCATCGTGGATTGGCGCGCACCGTCCGGCACCACCGGCATTTCAGTGTGCCGTGCGGCCATTGCCGGAAACAGGTCCGTCTCGAACTTGTCGAGGACCGCACCCATGTGCCGCACTGCACAGTCACCAAGGAACGGCATGGATCCATGCGCGATCTCGCCCTTTGTTTCAATTTCGGCCCACCAGCCCCCGCGATGGCCAAGGCAGATACGATCCTTGTTGAGCGGTTCGGGGATGATCACGTGCTGCACCCGCGCAGGCGCGTAAAAGCCCTGTTCAGCGAGGTAGGCCACTCCGCCATAACCACCGGATTCTTCGTCCGCCGTCGCACTGATTTCTACGGCACCTGCGAAACCGGGATGTTCCTCGATGAACGCCTCGGCCGCGATGATCGAGGCGGCAAGCCCACCCTTCATGTCACACGCCCCGCGCCCATAGATCTTGTCGCCCTCAACGGCCGCTCCGAAAGGATCGCGGGTCCAACCGTGCCCGACTTCGACCACGTCGTGATGGCTGTTGAAATGCACGCATTCGCCGCTGACCTGTCCCTCACGCCGTGCCACGAGATTCCAGCGCGGATAGGTGTCACTGTCGCCCGGCGTGCCAACTGCGCGGATCATCTGCGTTTCAAAGCCGTGCGCTTTCAGCCGCGTCTCAACCAGTGCACAGACATCGTGGTAATGCCGCCCCGGCGGATTGAGCGTAGGAATGCGGATCAGGGCCTGAGTCAGCGCGATCAGGTCGTCGCGTTTTGCGTCGATGCGGGCGGACAGGGTCATGGGCTTGATGTCTCGTCTCTAGAGTTTGCCAAGCGGCACTTTCAACGCCATATCCCCTTCGTCATCGCGCGGAATCTCGCCCGCCCGCATGTTGACCTGCAGGGCCGGGATAATCAGGGACGGCATGGCCAGTTGCGCATCGCGCTCGGTGCGGAATTTGATGAAATCCTCGCGGGTCTTGCCGCCACCCACGTGGATGTTCTTTTCACGCTCTTCCGCGACCGTTGTTTCCCATGCAATCGCACGCCCGCCGGGGCCATAGTCATGGCAGATGAACAGACGCATGTCGTCGGGCAGGGCCAGAACCCGCATGATGCTGTCGTAAAGCTGGCCCGCATCGCCGCCGGGGAAATCCGCGCGCGCGGATCCGCCATCGGGCATGAACAGCGTGTCACCGACAAAGGCGGCATCACCCATCACGTGCACCATGCACGCAGGTGTGTGCCCCGGCGTGTGCATCGCAAAGCACTCCATGTTGCCTACGCTGTAGGTATCGCCATCTTCGAACAGTGCGTCGAATTGCGACCCGTCACGTTGAAATTCAGTGCCTTCGTTAAAGACTTTGCCAAATGTGTCCTGCACTTCGGTGATCTTGGCCCCGATCCCGATCTTGCCGCCAAGTGCCTGCTGAATGTAAGGGGCGCCCGACAGGTGGTCCGCGTGCACATGGGTTTCGATGATCCAGTCAAGCCGCAGATCGTGACCCTTGATATGGGCGATTATCGCATCGGCACCGTCAAAGTTCAGCTTGCCAGCCGCATAATCGATGTCCATCACCGCATCGATCACCGCACATCCCGGTCCATCCGGTTCCTGCACGACGTAGGAAATGGTGTTGGATCGTTGGTCGAAAAAGGGTGTGACGGCAGGTGTCTTGGTCATATCCGGGGTCATGAGGGCCTCCCTGTTCTTGATCCCTTACGTGATTTTCGCACGCAGACGGGGTGAATTCGAAACCGTTGGCACAGTGTTGCAGGGCAGCGCGCACGGAACAAGGACGATAAACGCCCACTTCATTCTGCCGCAGGTGGACAGCCCGGGATCAGACGTCGAAAAAGACTGTTTCGTCTTTCCCCTGAAGGGAGATGTCGAAGCGGTACGTGCCGGCATCGCCACGTGCCATCAGTGTGTCGCGCCGTCCCGGTTCGACCAACGTCAGTACAGGGTCGACCTCATTTGCCGCCTTTTCGTCCGCGAAATACATGCGCGTGTTAAGGCCGACGTTGATGCCGCGCGCCACCAGCCAAAGGTTCAGATGCGGCGCCATGGGTTGTCCATTGCACCCCGGGACATTGCCCGGTTTCACCGTTTCGAACGAAAATACGCCAGTCTCAAAGTCCGGAATGACGCGACCCCAGCCGCGGAATCCGTCTTCGACGTCACCCTGACCGGGATAGACACCTGCTGCATTCGCCTGCCAGATCTCGATCAGGATGTCCCTGACCGGCGCGCCTGTACCGTCGGTGACGGAACCGGTGACCTTGATCCGTTCCCCACGGGCGTTTGGTCCCGCAATGTCGTGCCCAAGTTCCTGACGGTAAATGTCGAACCCGGCCGCACCGGGGGCAAGACCGATATGCACATAAGGACCCGCGGTCTGAGACGGATATTCCTTGAGATAGTTCAGCGACTGCACCATGCTCAATTCCCCTCGGGCCGGTTTTCGAAGAAGGTCGACCGGTGCCCGCGCAATACGATGTCAAACTTGTAGGCAATGCTATCGAGAGGGACCGTTTCGTTCATATCGATAGCCGCGATCAGCTGATCAATGGCCCGCGGGTCCGGGATCGTATTGATGATCGGACATTTCGCGATCAGCGGGTCGCCTTCGAAATACATCTGTGTGATCAGGCGCTGAGCAAAGGCCGTGCCAAAGACCGAAAAGTGCACATGCGCCGGGCGCCAACTGTTCACCCAGTTGCGCCAAGGGTAGGCGCCGGGTTTGACAGTGCGGAAGACGTAACGCCCCTGATCGTCCGTCAGGGTGCGTCCGCAGCCACCAAAATTCGGATCAATCGGGGCGAGGTACGTGTCGTTCTTGTGCCGATACCGTCCCCCGGCATTGGCCTGCCAGATTTCGACCAGCATGTTGGGCACCGGCCGCCCACGCTCATCCAGAACGCGCCCATGCAGGATGATCCGTTCGCCGATGGGGTCGCCAGTCTTGGCGTAGTTTTGCAGCAGATCATTGTCGAGCGGGTCGATATCGCCGTGCCCAAAGGTCGGCCCGGTCAGCTCACTCGCAGTGTTGTCGAGCGAAAGCAGGGCGTTTTTTGGCGAACGTGTGACGCTGGATTTATAGTCGTGCGCGTAGGCCTTTGGATGCCATTCACGGTCGCGCTGAAAAAGGTCGCCGTTGCTCATGACTGATCCTCTTCCATCTCAAGATAGGTCTGCTTGGCCAGCTTGATGGCGTGATTTGCCGCCGGCACCCCGGCATAGATTGCGACATGCTGGAATGCCTCAATAACGTCCTGCTTGGACGCGCCGGTTTGCGCTGTGGCGCGGATATGCATCGGGATTTCGTCAAAATTCTTTGTCGCCGCCAAAAGGGCCAGCGTGATCATCGAGCGTTCGCGCCGCGAAATCGCGTCCGATGCCCAGACAGTGCCCCATGCGCTTTCCGTGATCAAAGTCTGAAAGGGCGTGTCAAAGTCCGTCTTTGCCGCTTCGGCGCGGTCGACATGCGCATCGCCCAGCACGGCCCGCCGCGTTTTCATGCCGGTTTCGAACTTTGGGGTCGCCATTACAATTGCCTCGCACCAGATGTGATTGCCCAATGAAAAGCAGAGCATTCAAAGGGATCGTGCCATTAATGCGGCGCGGCGGGTCACGTTTCAACAGGTTTAGGGAGTCTGCACGTGCGCGGAGTCGAAGCGTGGCATCCGCTCTTCTACGGTGAGCACCAGCGAGAATGCTTTTTGATTGTAAGTTATCTTTTACCATAATTCTGGTTATGAGCGCTTGCGCCATCGCATTAAACCCATCGCTGGACGTGCCCGGGGAATTGCAGTCTTGTGCGCGCGACACAATGCAAACAGGACCAGCCCCATGACCTTTGCCTTTGATCCACCCCCACAGGCCTCTGTTGCGATCATGGACAGCGATCAGCGGTTTCCAGTGCGCCGCATCTTTTGCGTCGGGCGGAATTATGCGGCCCATGCCCGCGAGATGGGCAAGGACCCGGATCGCGAGCCGCCGTTCTTCTTTACCAAGCCCGCCGATGCGGTTGTCGATTGCCCCTGTGCCATCCCTTATCCCCCGCTCACAAATGATCTGCATCACGAGATCGAACTGGTGATCGCGATTGGCAAGGGAGGGTCCAATATCGCGCAGGACGCTGTGATGGATCATATCTGGGGCGCGGGTGTCGGCATTGATTTGACCCGTCGCGACCTGCAGGCAGAGGCGAAAAAGATGGGCCGCCCATGGGACTGGGGCAAAGCCTTTGACAACTCGGCCCCGATGTCCCCCTCACCCCGATGGCCCACGTTCCCAGCCTGTCACACGGACGCATCTGGCTGGCGGTGAATGGCACGGTCCGTCAGGACGCGGACATTGCCGACCTGATCTGGGATGTGCCGGAACACATCGCGACATTGTCACAGTCGATTGCGCTCGCACCCGGTGACCTTGTGATGACGGGCACACCCGCCGGTGTTGCCGCAGTGGGTCCGGGCGATGTGATGACCGGCGGTGTCGCAGGACTGAGCGAGATCGAGGTGACGATCACCGCGCGGCAATGACCTCGGCTCAGACGGACTGCGTCGCGGCAACGGCGCGTTGCCAGCGGGCATAACCCTCTGCCCGTTCTTCATCAGACATCACCGGATCGAACCGCGCCTCACGCGCCCAGGTGGCCGCGAACCCATCCAGATCGGGATAAATTCCTGCCCGCATCCCCGCCAGCCACGCGGCCCCCAGCGCGGTGGTGTCAAGCCCCGCAGGACGGTCCACCGGCGCACCCAACATGTCGGACAGAAACTGCATCGCCCAGTCATTTGCGCTCAGACCGCCGTCAACCCGCAGGACAGCTTCGTCTCCGTCCGGCCAATCCGCGCGCATCGCTTCCCACAAATCACGGGTTTGAAACCCGATGCTTTCGAGCGCGGCGCGGGCCATGTCAGCGGGGCTTGTATCACGGGTCAAACCATAGACAGCGCCCCGGCAATCAGGGTTCCAGTAAGGCGCACCCAATCCGGTGAAAGCAGGAACAAGGGTGACCGTGCCCCGCCCGTCCTCGGCCAGACCCTGCGTTTCAGAGGCAGAGGAAATGATGCCAAGCCCATCGCGCAGCCACTGCACAACCGCACCGGCAATAAAGATCGACCCTTCCAGCGCGTAGGTCGGCTTCCCGTCCAACTGATAGGCGACGGTGGTCAGCAACCGGTTGTTGGAGGTGACAGGCGTGTCCCCGGTGTTGAGCAACGCAAAACACCCTGTCCCGTAGGTCGATTTCAGCATACCGGGCTTGAAACAGGCCTGCCCGATGGTTGCAGCCTGCTGATCACCCGCCACGCCATAGATCGGTGTTTCGCCGCCCAACAGATCAGTAACCCCGAAATCAGAAGCGCAGTCGCGCACTTCGGGCAGCATCTGCATGGGGATATCGAGCATGGCGCACATCTCAGCACTCCATTCACCCTTGTGGATGTCATAGAGCATCGTGCGGGCGGCATTGGTTGCGTCTGTCACATGGGCCTTGCCGCCCGTCATGTGCCAAATCAAAAAACTGTCGACCGTTCCAAACAGCAGCTTACCATCTGCCGCCCGTGCGCGGGACCCTTCGTTCTGATCAAGAATCCATTTGACCTTGGTTGCCGAAAAATACGGATCAAGCAGCAGACCCGTGATCGCCGTAACCTGATCACCATGACCTTCGGCGCGCAATTCTTCACACATCCGGGCGGTGCGGCGGTCTTGCCATACGATGGCGTTGTGCAATGGCGCGCCGGTTTCAGCGTCCCAGATCACGGTTGTTTCGCGCTGGTTTGTGATGCCGATGGCCGCAATGTCTGCCGCCTCCAGCCCTGCTTTGGCCATCACCTCCTTGCAGGTGGATTGCACGGTGGCCCAAAGGTCCGCCGGGTCATGTTCCACCCAACCGCTGGCCGGGAAATGCTGTTCGAACTCTTGCTGCGCGCTTTGCATCGGCTTCATATCCGGGCCGAAAACGATGGCACGCGATGATGTGGTGCCTTGGTCAATCGCCAGAATATGTGTCATTGGAAAGAGTCCTTGATGCTGTTGGGGCCTGCGCCAGTTTGCATTGGTTTAAGGCAAGGTGCGGGACGCATCAATCGCCCGCGCCTATCGTTCCGGCGCGATATCCTTAAAGCCCAACAGCGCGGCCGCCCCGATCATCAAACCACCACTGATCCGGTTGATGCCTGTCATCGACAGCTTTGCCAGGCGCTGCGCCACACGTTCCCCTGCCCATCCCCACAGCAGCAGCGTCACGCCGTCCACCGCAAGATACGTCACACCAAGAATCACCAGTTGCGGCAATATCGCCATGTGCGGATCAATGAACTGAGGAAACAGCGCCGCAAAGAAAACAACCGCAAACGGGTTGGTCATTGACGTCAAAAACCCCATCCGGAACAACCCGGTCGCGCGGGCCGCAGGTGCAGAAGGCCCCTGCCCGCCGCGTGACAGCATCAGGCGCAACCCGATCCAGACAAGGTAAGCCACGCCCAGCCATTTGATCCACCCAAAGGCCTGCGCCGATGTCGCAATGATCGCCGCCAGTCCAAATGCGGCAGCCGTCATCTGCAACACATTCGCGCTCAGATCGCCGCAAATCACCCATAGGCTGCGGCGCAACCCGTGCTTCATCGCATTCGAGACAATCAATAACTGGCTGGTATCGGGGGGCGTTGCGAAAAACACCGCGACCGCTGCGAGGTAAAGCAGATAGGTTTCGACGCTCACACCCGCGCGGCCTGCGCCAGATCAGCACCAAAGATCGTGTCAGCGTGATCAGTCAGGTAGATGCGCAGCCACGGCGTGAACCGTTCGGGGTGGCGATCGACCAGCGCCATCAGGTCGTGATAATCCATCCACTCGACGGCCATCACTTCGTCCGGGTTGGGCACCACTTTCAGACCGTGCGGGGCGCGGCCAAGGTAGACATCGACAACCTCATGTTCGATCAACCCGTTGCCCACGTCCGCGCGATATTCAAGGTGGTGGCGGTGTTCGAGCGGCAGGCCGGTGATCCCCACCTCTTCCTCAAGGCGGCGCAGGGCACAGACCGATGCGGGTTCATCCCAGTCAGGATGCGTGCAGCATGTGTTCGCCCAGAGTCCGGGCGTGTGGTACTTGCCCATCGCGCGTTGCTGCATCAGCACTTCTGTCCCGCGGATCACAAACACAGACACCGCCTTGTGCTTGAGGCCGCGTTGATGCGCCTCCAGCTTTTCAACCGGGGTCAGCGTGCCGTCGATCCATGCGGGGATCATGATGCTCATACGTGGTTTGCCTTCACCAGACCGGTCAGGTGGGCCATGTTCTTGATCCCGATTTTCAAGTGCGCCATGGGGCGCGCGCGGACCAGTTTCTTGTTCATATAGGCCTCGAACGTCAAGCGCTGCACATCGACGTCGTGACACAGCGACACAAAGCGTTCGCGGCGATTGTCATTGCGGTAATAGGCGTTCTGCATCGAGGCGAGCACGCGAAACACCATCTTGTGCTCGCGCATGAACAGCTTACGCGCAAGTTTCAAATCCTTCACCCGCCCGGAGGCGAGCGTCGCAGCACAGGCCGTCGCCGCCACGCGGCCCCCGACCATAGCATAGTAAATGCCCTCACCCGACGAGGGTGCAACGACACCTGCCGCATCCCCGGCCAGAACGACATCCTTGCCGTTGTCCCAGCAATCCAACGGTTTCAAAGGGATCGGCGCGCCCTCTTTGCGCAATGTCTCGCAGTGATCGAGGCCAGACGCCGTGCGCAGGGCCGCCGTCGCCTTTTTCAGATCGACCGAAGACTGCTCAGACCCCATGCCGACACTGGCGCTATCCCCATGCGGAAACACCCAGCCGTAGAAATCCGGGGAAATCGCGCCGTCATAGATCACGTCGCAACGCACCGGGTCATATGTCTCGGTCTTGGGCGGCGCCTTGATGATCTCGTGATAGGCAAAGACCAGCGGCACCTTGTCGGCATCCTTGACCTCGGCCAGACCGACGCGGGACTTCGCGCCATCGGCCCCAATGACCAGCTTGCAGGGCAGTTCGCGTGTCTCTTGCGTGGCCTTGTCGCGATAGATCACGACAGGCGTGCCATCGGGGCGATCAATGCGCACGAATGTGCCTGTAAAATACTCTGCCCCCGCCTCTGCCGCGCGGGTGCGCAGGAACGGGTCAAAGTCCTTGCGATCCACCATGCCGACATAGCCGTTCTCGATAGGGATATCGACGTGACGCCCTGTGGGCGAGATCATGCGGGCGGTTGTGACCTTGGTCAGCAACTGATCTTCGGTGATGTGGAAATCCTGCATCAGACGTGGCGGGATCGCCCCGCCGCAGGGCTTGATCCGCCCCTCGCGATCCAGCAGGGCGACGGAATGGCCCGAGCGCACCAGATCTTCGGCTGCGGTGGCACCGGACGGTCCCCCGCCTACGACGACTACATCATACATATCATCATTCCCCCGGAACCAAGGTTGTTGCATCATAAGTGTCGGCCGCGCGCATCACCCGTGCGGCCATGACGGCAGCAGCAAGGAACAAGGCGGCTTCGAGTGTAAAGACGGTGCCATAGGCCGCAGCATCCGACATGATCAGGCGAGTCAGATCCAACAGACCCGTCGCGATCAGCCCGGCAAGGCCGGCGGCAATGGCTTGCGCGGCTCCAAAGACGCCCATACGCATCCCTGTTTCGCGCGCATGAGCAGCCGCCAGTTGCATCATGGACCCAACGGCACCGACCACAAACAGTCCGTTGCCGAACCCGAGCAGAACGGTGGCGGGAACCAGCGGCAAGCCGGAGGCGAGGGCCAGCAGGCCAAGGGCCGACAGAACACAGCCGGCAATGGCCCAGAACCGCAAGGTCCCGCGTTCGAAATGCGACAGGACACCGGCACCGATCATGCCCATCAGCGCAGCACCATCCTTGCCACCCGACAGTTTTGTGCTGTCCTCAGGGCCAAGCCCGTGGATGTGGCCCGCGAATGGTTCGAGGATCAGTTCAGACAAAAAGAACGCCAGAATGGAAAGAAAGACAAAACCAGTGAACCGGCGCGCGACGGGGTCCGCCCAGGTCGAGCGCAAAGCCGCACGCATTGGAACATCCTCGCGCGCGACGGCCTGTGGCGCATGGCGCTCGACACCCAATGTGGCCAGCACGCAAATCATGAACGCGATACCCACAACCACGCCGATCACCGTCAGCAGCCGGTCAGGGCTGTAGGGTTCAAGCGCGACACCGGTGCCGACCGAGGCGGCAATCGCCCCGGCGATCAGGAACAGCCATGCAAGTGTCGCCACACCACCCTTGCGCGGCCCCGACGCGCTTGCCAGCAGCGCAAGGAAAGATGTGCCCGCAGCGCCGATGCCCAGACCAATCGCCACATAGGACAAAAACCAGATGATCAGCGCCATGGTGGTCGAAGTCTCGGCAACCTTGATCCCCCAGGCAGCGCCCAGAACACCCGCGCCGACAACGGCCATGCCACCCAGAATGAATGGTGTCCGCCCGCCCTTGACGTCCGACCGGTGGCCCCAAACAGGCCGGGTCAGCTGCACGCCATAGTGCATCGCCACCAGCAGACCGGGCAGCAATGCAGGCAGTGCCAGTTCGACGGTCATCAAGCGGTTGAAGAGGTTGAGCGGCAGGGCCGACAACCCGCCAATCGCTGCGTTCACCAGACACAACCGGACCAGAGTGTGCCACGCGATGCTCATGTCAGGCCCCGCAACGCAAAAGCGGCAATCATCATGCCGGACACATAAAGCAGCACGCCCGTGCCATTATACCAAGGTGCCTTTCCACGCGGGTCCTTGAACATCACGGTCATGGCCCAGAACTGCACAGCCAGCACGGCACCGACACCAGCGGCGTGCAGCGGGCGATCCCAAAGGAACAGCAATGCGATCACGGCCACTTGTGGGACGGACATCACCCAGCATGCGACTTGCGCGGCGCGGCGCGGGCCAAGTGTGACAGGCAGTGAATTCACGCCCGTCTGTCGGTCGCCTTCCAGCGCCTTGAAGTCATTGAGTGTCATGATGCCATGGGCACCGATGCCATAAAGCAGTGCTATGATCAGCACTTCGGCCCGGGGCGCGCCCGCGCTCAGCACAGCCGCACCTGTGATCCATGGCAGGGTTTCATAGCTGAGCCCGACAAGGCCCGGCCCCCACCAGCCCGACCTTTTTAATCGCACGGGTTCGGCGGAATAGGCCCAGGCGGCTGCGACACCAACGACGGTGGCGGCAAACCCCCACGGGCCCAATTGCCAGCCGACAAATAAGGACAGGGCCGACATGGCCAGCGCGATCCACAATCCCCACCGACCGGGGATGCGACCCGACGGGATCGGGCGGTCCGGTTCGTTGATGGCGTCGACATGGCGATCACACCAGTCATTCGCGGCCTGACTCATCCCGCACACAATCGGGCCGGCCAGCAGGACACCCAGCAGAACCAGATGCCATTGACCGATTGGCGATGCACCCGACGCGATCACACCGCAGACATAGGCCCACATCGGTGGAAACCACGTGATCGGTTTGATCAGACGCAGGGCGGCGGCAGGCTCGGGATAACGGCGCACGGACAGGGATTGGCTAACATCCATAGTGTCAACTATGACTGACACATTGAGTCGGCGCAAGTGTCAGGCAGGCTTGACGCCTGCGATCAGCCGTCTTTGTTCAGCAGGCCAAACTTGCGCAGCTTGACGTATAGCGACTGGCGCGACAGACCCAACATCTCGGCAGCGGCCACGCGGTTGTTCCGGGTCAGGTTCACAGCCGTTTCGATGCACATCTTTTCAACGACATCCGTGGTTTCGGCCACGATTTCCTTAAGCGACGCAGACCCTACAAGGTCCATCACATTGCGGCCCGGGTCCGGCAGACTGCCCGATGTGTTCTCGGATTTGCGCACAGCCTCAAGACGGCTGACATCGCGCAAGATCAGCGCAACGGCGGGGTTTTCGGGATCTTCGAGGCGTGCGGCAGACACTTCGACCGGAACGCGTGCGCCAAGGTCATTGACCAACCGCGTGGAATACACCCGCATCTGTCCGGTCTTGGTCGCGTTTTCAAGCAACACGCCCATGTCGATCTGACCGCGCACCATGAAATCCGCAAGCGACGCGCCTACAACATCGCTCAGATGGGCGGCCCCAACCAGGTCAAGGAAGGCATCGTTCACCGACAGCACCGTGCCGCGCATATCGAGGAAAACGATTGAGTCTGTGGTCGAGCGGAACAGGGCCACAGCATGGCGCGCTGATGTATCGGGCTGCACAGATACGAAATCCTCGCCCCGCAACCGGCACATTAATACGCGCTGACCGGCCGCACGGAACACCGTGGGCTGGACACTCAGGGTTTGGCGTGTCCGCGTCGCGCGTACTGAGATCGGCTCAGAATCTTCGGACAAGGTCGCGTTCATCAGACTTTCGGTCAACTCGGCGCCCGAGCGTTCAGAGAACAGACTGGCAAAGGTCGCACCCATCAGGGATTCAGTCTTGAGGCCCAATAAAGCAGCGGCCTGATCGTTTGCATCCTCGATGCGACCAGTCTGGACTGACACAAAGACAACCGCATCATCGACGTTGCCCATGACCACCCGATACCGGGTGTCGAATTCGCGGCGCGCTTCATAGCCTTGTTCAAGTGCGATTTGCGCCTGCACGAGTTGTTGCTGCGTCTCCGCGATGGGTCGCAGATCACGACCCAGCAGAAGGACAGCATTTTCCTGACCAAACCTGTGGAACGTATAACGGACGGGGTATTGCCACGTCGCATTGTCGAGGTGGTTGAGTTCGAGCGACTTCTTGGGCGGTGACCCGGCCAGATAGGCCGAATGCGCGGCCTGAAACTTTTCAATGCTCTCTTCAGTCAGAAAATCGACAACTGCGCGGCCTTCCCAATGCTTGAGATTGCCAAAGCTGTCGTCCTGATTGTTGATGAGCACTGACAGAATGGTCCCTTCGGCAGAGACCACGAGCGCGATATCTGACGCGGCTGCAATGATGCTGCTGAGGAATTGGGGTTCGATCAATGGCACGGCGCCACTGGACCAGAAGTTGCTGCCGCCGGTCGTCATCGCTGACCTAATGCTTTTTGGCGCTTGGCACAAAAACCAACTACTTCAGTCGCCACGCTCGTCACAATATCAACGCCTGTCTTCTTCTTTATTCCGTCAACATCACCATGCAACGGCCCGCCGATGGCGAACACGGGTGCCTGATCTGTCGCCGCTTTGATCTTTTTTACAGTTTTTGTGACCGATGCCAATGCATCTATGCGGGCGCAGGACATTAACACCATGTCGGGTTTATCCACCAACGCGCGCGCAGTGATCTGTTCATTCGTTTCCGATATCGCAAGGCTAACGTCACAACCTGCGCGGCGCAACTGTGCGGCAAGCACACTGGCACCAAGAAAATGCTGTTCACCTTCGGGTACAACGATCAGCGCGTGCAGGGCGTCATTGGGGGACTGTCCGACCCAGATCAGCCCGTTCGATGCCTCGCCAAGCAGCGCCTGCAACCGCAACGCGCCAATTGTGACGTCGGCAAAGGTGATGTCCGAACACATCCACTGATCGCCCAGCTGGATGGCAGCCTGCGGGATATAGAGGTCAACAATGGCATCAGGGGTCAATCGGAAGCCGCGCAATTCATCCAGAATGCGTGCGGCATCGAACCCGGTGTTGTTCAGGATGGCACGACCCAGATAATCCAGCGCGATCTGACGGGCACCTGCGGCGGTGACGGTCTGCCGCTCACACAACATCGAAATCACCTGGCCGGCCAACGGCTCGATACCATTGCCGCCCTCTGTAAAAGAGGCGCTCGTGCCAAATGTGTCGTCTTGCGCCATGGATAACCTCGATCCGTTCAAACGCAATGAACAACTCTGGCGCGTCAGAGTCGCGGATACGCAGAAAAACACTCTGCCTCGACAGCCCTGTTGTCAACCAAGTTTGACAGTTCAGAGCGCCGAAGAGTTCGTGTCAGCAGCCCGTATCATGAATTTGCCCATAAAAATAGTGCTATCCTATGTTTTTTAGGGGCCTGAGCATCCTCGGACCGTGCAATTTGCCTCACAACCAGACTGTAACTTTTAATTGACACTTTTCCTCTCTAGCCGATAGTTTCACTGCATGGATTCAAGCCAAAGGCACGGCAGCATGTCGATGCATACCCAACCACAGCGCGCGCCCATCGGTCTCTACACAACCGAAGAACGCGCCCGCCGTGACGCAACGATCTGGACACCTGTTCAGGGTGTGCTGGCGCCCCTGCAATTCGCGGTGTTTCTGGTCTCGCTCGGGTTGGTTCTGCGCTATCTCGCGACGGGCGATGGATACGTCATCGCAACATGGTCCATCGTGGTCAAAACCGGGGTGCTTTACGTCATCATGGTCACCGGCGCGATCTGGGAAAAAGTCGTTTTTGGTCAGTACCTTCTGGCCCCTGCGTTTTTCTGGGAAGACGTGTTTTCCTTCCTTGTGATTGGCCTGCACACTGCCTATCTCTGGGCGCTTTTTTCGGGCGCTTTGGCCCCCCAATCCCTGATGCTTCTGGCGCTCGCGGCCTACGCTGCCTACGTTATCAACGCCGTCCAGTTTGTGCTGAAATTACGCGCCGCGCGCCTGCAAGCCGCCACCGTTCAGGAGGCGACCGCATGACCGAACTTCCCCGACTTCCCGCACAAGGCGGATGCCGTGACACGCCGATTCTAAAACAGCGCGGACAGCGCGAAGTGTTCTGTGGTTTGACGGGAATCATTTGGCTGCATCGCAAGATGCAGGACGCGTTTTTCCTCGTGGTCGGGTCACGCACTTGTGCGCATTTGTTGCAGTCAGCCGCCGGTGTGATGATTTTTGCAGAGCCGCGCTTTGGCACGGCGATTCTCGAAGAGACCGACCTAGCCGGTCTTGCCGATGCACAGGATGAGTTGGACAAGGTCGTCAGCGAACTGCTGGCCCGCCGTCCCGATATCAAGCAACTGTTCCTAGTCGGCTCCTGCCCGTCCGAGGTCATCAAGCTCGATCTCGCCAAGGCGGCAGAGCGGATGACACAAGCCCATGCGCCCCGGGTGCGGGTGTTGAACTTTTCCGGGTCGGGGATCGAAACGACCTTTACCCAGGGCGAAGATGCCTGCCTTGCGTCGATGGTGCCCGTCTTGCCGCGCGACGATCAGCGCCAACTGCTGCTGGTTGGTGCCCTGCCGGACGTTGTCGAGGAACAGGCGATCGGTTTGCTTGAGGCGATGGGCATCGGGCCGATCAAGGTGCTGCCAGCGCCACGCGCCACGGACGACCTTGGTGTCGGCAGTGGCACCGTTTACGCGCTGACCCAGCCGTTTCTGGGCGACACCCATGATGCCCTGACGCGCCGTGGCGCGCGCCACTTGCCTGCGCCCTTCCCATTTGGCGACGAAGGCACGACACAGTGGCTGGCCGCCATCGCGACGGAGTTCGGTGTCGCGCCCGAGTTGTTCGAAAATGTGACGGCAGCCCCGCGCGCCCGGGCCCGCAAGGCAATTGCCCAGGCCGCCGAAGGTCTGCGCGGCAAGTCAGTGTTCTTTTTCCCGGACAGCCAGTTGGAAATCCCCCTCGCCCGCTTTCTGACCCGCGAATGCGGCATGGACGCAATCGAGGTCAGCGCGCCCTTCATCCATAAGGGCATCGTTGGCCCCGACCTCGACATGCTGGCCGAAGGGCCGGTCATTTCCGAAGGTCAGGATGTCGATCTGCAACTGGACCGTGCCCGCACGGCGCGCCCCGATCTGACTGTCTGCGGTCTTGGGCTTGCCAACCCGCTTGAGGCCGAAGGTCTGGCAACCAAATGGGCCATCGAACTGGTCTTTACGCCTGTGCATTTCTACGAACAGGCAGGCGATCTTGCCGGCCTCTTCTCGCGCCCGATCCGCCGCCACGATCTGCTCAAGCTTGAGGCGGCGACATGAAGCTGACGGTGTGGACATATGAGGGCCCGCCCCATGTTGGCGCGATGCGCGTCGCGACTGGCATGAAAGGGCTGCACTATGTGCTGCATGCCCCACAGGGCGACACCTATGCCGATCTGCTGTTCACCATGATCGAACGCCGCGATCACCGCCCGCCTGTCACCTACACGACCTTTCAGGCGCGCGATCTGGGGGCCGACACGGCAAACCTGTTCAAGACCGCCGCACAAGATGCCTATGACCGGTTCAAACCCGAAGCCATAATTGTCGGCGCATCGTGCACGGCCGAGCTGATCCAGGACGATCCCGGCGGCATGGCGGAAACCATGGGCTTGCCTGTACCGGTCATTGCGCTTGAACTGCCCAGCTATCAGCGCAAGGAAAATTTTGGAGCGGATGAAACGTTCTATCAGATCGTCAAAGCTTTGGCCAAACCGATGGAGCGGACCAAGCAGATTACTGCCAACCTGATCGGTCCAACGGCGCTTGGCTTTCGGCATCGCGACGACATTCAGGAGGTGACCGCGCTGCTGTCTGACATGGGCATCAGTGTGAATGTCGTGGCCCCCATGACGTCGTCGCCTAGTGACATCGCGCGCATGGGTGCGGCACATTTCAATGTGCTGATGTACCCCGAAACCGGCGAAAGCGCTGCGCGCTGGATGGAAAAGGAATTGGACCAGCCCTTTACCAAGGTTGTGCCCATCGGCGTCGGGGCCACCCGCGATTTCGTGGCCGAGGTTGCAGCCCTGACCGGCAAGGACGCTTATCTGGATGACAGCCGTTTGCGTCTGCCGTGGTATTCGAAATCCGTCGACAGCACGTACCTGACGGGCAAGCGCGTCTTTCTGTTCGGCGACGGCACCCACGTGCTCGCCGCGGCGCGTGTCGCACAGGACGAAATGGGTTTCGAGGTTGTCGGCATGGGCTGCTACAACCGCGAAATGGCCCGGCCCGTCCGCGCAAAGGCGCGCGAGATGGGGATCGATGCGACGATCACCGACGACTATCTTGAGGTTGAGCGCACCATCGAGGCGTTGCAGCCCGAGATGATCCTTGGCACCCAAATGGAACGTCATATCGGCAAGCGCCTCGGCATTCCATGTGCCGTGATTTCGGCCCCGGTCCACGTGCAGGATTTCCCCGCCCGCTATTCCCCGCAGATGGGGATCGAAGGGGCCAATGTGCTGTTCGATACCTGGGTGCATCCGCTGGTTATGGGGCTGGAAGAGCATCTGCTGCACATGTTCCGCGATGATTTCGAGTTTCATGATGCCGCCGGTGCATCACATCATGGTGGCCATGCGCCAGCGGCGAGCGGGTTAGGGGGCCAGCCCCCGTCCTGCGGACTCACCACGCGGTTTTTCCGGTCAAGAGAACGTGCAGGGCGTGGATGTCATCTGGCTGGAAGATGCCGAACGGGAATTGAAAAAGATTCCGTTCTTTGTGCGTGGCAAGGCGCGTCGCAACACCGAGACATTTGCAAGCGAGCGCGGGGTCGCTCAGATCTCTGTCGATACGCTTTACGAGGCAAAGGCCCATTATGCGCGATGAAACCGGCATAACAGGGCGTCTGCCCGGTTACCGCGTGGTGATCATCACGCTGGACAGCCATGCGGCTGGCCCCGCGATGCGCGCGATGGAGCAGTTGACCACGGACTATCCCGGTCTTGATTTGCAAGTGCACGCCGCCGCTGAATGGGGCGAAAGCCCCGATGCCTTTGCCGCCGCAGAAGAGGCCGTGCGCCACGGCGACATCATCATTGCCAATCTGTTGTTCCTGGAAGAACACGTGGCGCGCATTCTGCCCGCCCTGCAAGCCCGCCGTGATCAATGCGATGCCATGATCGGCGTGATTGCGGACGCCGAAGTTGTCCGACTGACACGCATGGGCACGCTGGACATGACAGCACCCCCTTCTACGATGGGCAAGTTGATGAAGCGTCTGCGCGGTTCGTCCAAGCCATCGACCGAAAGTGGCGCCAAGAAGATGGCGATGCTGCGCCGTCTGCCCAAGATCCTCAAATTCCTGCCGGGCAAGGCGCAGGATTTGCGCGCCTGGTTCCTCGTCATGCAATACTGGCTGGGTGGGTCTGACGACAACGTCCGCGCAATGGTGCAGTTTCTGCTGAACCGGTACGCCACGGACACCGGCTGGGCCAAAGCACCCGAGGCGGCCGCGCCAATCGAGTATCCCGACACCGGCCTGTATCACCCCGATCTGGCGCAGCGGATCACAACCGATCCGGCTGATATCCCCGGACCGAAGGATGCCACACTTACAATTGGCCTTGTGATGCTGCGGTCATACGTTCTGTCCGCGGACACTGCACATTACGATGGGGTCATTCGGGCGTTTGAGGCCAAGGGCATGCGTGTCCTGCCTGCCTTTGCCGGTGGTCTTGATGCGCGCCCTGCGGTTGATGCCTATTTCCACGGCAAGATCGACGCGCTTGTGTCCCTGACCGGCTTCAGCCTTGTGGGTGGTCCGGCCTATAACGACAATGACGCGGCGGTCGAAATGCTCACCGCACTCGATGTGCCCTACCTCGCGGCACATGCGCTGGAATTCCAGACTCTTGGGCAGTGGGCCGACAGCAAGGGTGGCCTCGGCCCGATCGAAACGACGATGCTGGTGGCCTTGCCCGAACTTGATGGCGCTGCCTGCCCAACCGTGTTCGGGGGTCGTCTGGGGCCCGAGGGGTGCATGGGCTGCAACCACGCCTGCCGACCCCGGGTTGAGGCCAAGGCCATGGTGCCCTGCCCGGAACGCATTGAGGCCCTCGCGGAAAAAACCCGCCGACTGGGTGATCTGCGCCGCAAGAACAATGCCGACAAGAAGGTCGCCATCGTCCTCTTTGGCTTTCCGCCCAATGCCGGCGCGGTTGGAACGGCGGCGTATCTATCCGTATTTGAAAGCCTTTTCAATACGTTGAATGAAATGAAGGCGCGCGGATACACCGTCGACGTGCCCGAAACGGTCGATGCCCTGCGCGCGCAAGTGTTGCAAGGCAATGCCGCGCAATACGGGCAAGAGGCCAATGTCGCCGCCCATGTTGACGCCGATACCATCGTGCGCACCTCGCTACATCTGGCCGAGATCGAGGCGATTTGGGGCCCGGCGCCGGGTCGTGTGCAATCTGATGGGCGCGGTGTCTATGTGCTTGGGGCCGAGATGGGCAATATCTTTGTCGGGGTGCAACCCGCCTTTGGTTACGAGGGCGACCCGATGCGTCTGCTGTTCGAGCACGGATTTGCCCCCACGCATGCCTTTGCCACGTTCTACCAATGGCTGCGTGACACATATCTTGCGGATGCGGTGCTGCATTTCGGGATGCATGGCGCGCTGGAATTCATGCCGGGCAAACAGGTGGGCATGGGCGCGCGTGACTGGCCAGATCGCCTGATCGGCGAGATGCCCAACATCTATCTTTATGCCGCCAACAACCCGTCCGAGGCGTCGTTGGCCAAACGGCGGTCGAACGCGGTTACGATCACGCACCTGACGCCCCCGCTGGCGACGGCAGGCCTGTACAAAGGCATGGCAGAGCTGAAAGACAGCCTGACCCGCTGGCGCGCGATGCCCGGTACTGACAGTGCACGCGCAGACATCGAAACGCTGATCGCCGAGCAGGCAGAGGCAGTGGACATGGGCGGGATTGCGCCGGATGCGCTGTGGCTCAAGCTGCTGGAAACCGAGGACGCGCTGATCCCAGACGGTCTGCACGTTGTTGGTCAACCGCTGAGCGATGCGGCGCGTGCCGAATATCTCGATCTGATGCCGCATGCGGATGACGACGCACGCGCGCGGGTCGAGGCGCTGTTGCGCGAAGAAACTGAACTGGCCGGGATCATGCATGCCCTTGATGCCCGCTTTACCCGGCCCGTGGCAGGTGGTGATCTGATCCGTTCGCCCGAAATGTTGCCAACGGGCCGAAACATCCACGCATTCGATCCGTTCCGAATGCCAACGGCCTACGCCTGCCGTGACGGCGCGAAACAGGCGGAATTGCTGCTCGAAACTCACCCCACCCTGCCGCGTTCCATCGCACTGGTGCTGTGGGGGTCGGACAATATCAAATCCGATGGCGGACCAATCGCGCAGGCGTTGGCACTGATGGGCTGCACGCCTCGTTTTGACAGTTTTGGTCGTCTGGCCGGCGCTGATCTGATCCCAATTGAAGAATTGGGCCGCCCGCGCATCGACGTGGTCATGACCCTGTCGGGCATTTTCCGCGATCTGCTGCCCTTGCAAAGCAGGATGCTGGCCGAGGCCGCGCTGAAATGCGCCGAAGCGGATGAGCCACTGGATCAGAACTTCATTCGCGCCCACGCGCTTGCCTACGCAGAGGCGCAGGATGTCGATCTTGCCACTGCCGCCTTGCGGGTCTTTTCGAATGCCGAAGGGGCCTATGGGTCCAACGTCAATCAGCTGGTCGACAGTTCGGCCTTTGGCGATGAGGACGAGCTGGCCGACGCCTATGAGGCGCGCAAAAGCTTTGCCTACGGCGTCGATGGCAAATCCGCGGCCAATCCCAAGTTGCTGCAACAAGCACTCGCGGATGTGGAACTGGCCTATCAGAACCTTGAATCGGTTGAATTGGGTGTGACGTCGGTTGATCACTATTTCGACACGCTGGGCGGGATCGCCCGCGCTGTGAAACGCGCCCGTGGGTCGGATGCGGCTGTCTATATCGGGGATCAGACGTGCGGGTCCGCCAAGGTGCGCACGCTGAAGGATCAGGTCGCACTGGAAACCCGAAGCCGCGCGCTTAACCCGAAATTCTTCGAAGGGTTGCTGAAACACGGGTCCGAAGGGGTGCGCGCGATCGAAAGTCACGTGACCAACACGATGGGGTGGTCGGCCACGACCGGTCAGGTGGATGACTGGGTGTATCAGCGCATTTCCGAGACTTTTGTGCTGGATGAAGACATGCGCAAGCGGCTCGCCGATCTGAACCCCACGGCCTCAAGCCGGATGGCAAACCGCCTGCTCGAAGCCTCGGACCGGAACTATTGGGCGCCGGATGCCGACACGTTGGCGGCGTTGCAGGATGCGGCGGACGCGCTGGAAGACAAGCTGGAAGGGATCGCTGCCGAATGACCCGTTGCGTTGAAACATATCACGGGAGCCTCCGGCGGGAGTTTTCCTTGCAAGATGAAGCAGGGGATCTCTCCCCTATTGAAAGGAGGGGCGCATGAGCCCACTCGACAGAACACCACCCAACCTTCGGGGTCAGGATGGCGAAGGATCGGTGCAGGTGCACCAGGATGCCGATGCCAAGATCGAAGGGGCCAAGGTCTTTTCCGTCTATGGCAAGGGCGGGATTGGCAAATCGACCACGTCGTCGAACCTGTCAGCGGCCTTTTCCATGCTGGGCAAGCGCGTGTTGCAGATCGGGTGCGACCCGAAACACGACAGCACCTTTACCCTGACGGGTATGTTGCAGCCCACGGTGATCGACATCCTTAAAGAGGTTGATTTTCACCCGGAGGAGCTGCGCCCCGAAGATTTCGTCTCCGAAGGCTTCAACGGCGTGAAATGCGTCGAGGCTGGTGGCCCCCCAGCGGGTACGGGTTGTGGTGGCTATGTGGTCGGTCAGACTGTCAAGCTATTGAAACAACACCATCTTCTGGAAGAAACCGATGTTGTTATCTTTGACGTGCTCGGCGATGTGGTCTGTGGTGGCTTTGCAGCACCCCTGCAACACGCGGATCGTGCACTGATCGTCACAGCCAACGACTTTGACAGCATCTATGCGATGAACCGCATCATCGCCGCGGTACAGGCCAAGTCCAAGAACTACAAAGTGCGGCTTGCCGGGTGCATCGCCAACCGTTCCAAAGAGACCAACGAGGTGGATCGCTATTGCGACACGGTTGGGTTCAACCGCATCGCACACATGCCCGATGTGGACGCCATTCGCCGCTCGCGCCTGAAGAAAAAAACCCTTTTCGAAATGGACGACGATGAGGATATCGTCCGCTGCCGCGCCGAATACATGCGCCTTGCCGCGCTGCTTTACGATGGCACCGAAGGCATGGCCCCTGCCCCGATGGAAGATCGCGATATCTTTGAGTTGCTGGGGTTCGATTGATGGGAATGGCCCGGCATACCCAAGGCTTGTCGTCCCGCGCTGCGCGGGGCGAGGCCAAGGGCTATGACCAGACCCGTGCACGGGTCGAGGATTACTTTGACCGTTCCGCCACCAAGACGTGGGAGCGTCTGACGTCCGACGCGCCAGTCAGCCGCATTCGCGAAACAGTCCGCAAGGGGCGTGACCGCATGCGGGCGCTGATGCTGTCGCGTTTGCCCACCGATCTGCGCGGCGCGCGGATCCTGGATGCAGGATGCGGCCCCGGCATGGCGACGATCGAACTGGCAAAACGCGGTGCAACAGTCGTGGCCGCCGACATCTCTCCACAACTGATCGACATCGCCGAATTGCGCCTGCCACCCGAATTGAAACGGCAGGTCACGTACCGTGCAGGTGACATGCTGGATCACAGTTTGGGTCAGTTCGATGCCGTCATCGCGATGGACAGCCTGATTTACTACACCGCCGATGATATCGGCAGGTCGCTGGCAAACCTTGAAAAGCGCGTCAGCGGCCCGATTGTCTTCACGGTCGCCCCGCGCACCCCGGCCCTCATGGCCATGTGGTATGCGGGCAAGGCCTTTCCCCGGTCCGACCGCTCGCCCGTGATGATCCCCCATGCCCATCCGGCCCTTGCGCGTGCGGCCCGGGATCAGGGTGTGCGCCGTCTGCTGCGCCCGGTGGATCGGATCACATCCGGTTTTTACATCTCCGAAGCGATGGAGCTGCGCCCATGAGCACGCTCAAGTCCCTTTCGGCACGATACCTGCCCTTTGCCGATGCGGCATCGGATGGGTTGCCAATGGGGCAACTGCTGCGCCTGTCGCTGTTTCAGGTGTCGGTGGGCATGGCGTCCGTCATGCTGCTGGGCACGCTGAACCGGGTGATGATTGTCGAATTGTCGGTGCCTGCGATGATCGTGGCGATCATGATCGCGCTGCCGGTGTTGATTGCGCCGTTCCGGGCGCTGCTTGGCTTCCGCTCGGACACGCACAAGTCCGCCATCGGCTGGAAACGGGTGCCCTATATCTGGTTCGGCTCGCTTTGGCAGTTCGGCGGTCTGGCGGTCATGCCTTTTGCGCTGCTTGTCCTTGGCGGCGATGTCTATCACGAGATTCCATTCGCGGGCGAGGTGCTGGCAGCGCTTGCGTTCCTCATGACCGGGCTTGGCTTGCACATGACGCAAACCGCCGGTCTGGCGCTGGCCTCTGATCGTGCAACGGACGAAACGCGGCCCCGTGTTGTCGCACTGCTTTACGTCATGTTCCTTGTGGGCATGGGGATATCCGCGCTGATCATTGGTGGTTTGCTAAGCAATTACAGTGATTTACGCCTTATCCGCGTGGTGCAGGGCGCGGCAGTTGTCGGCGTTGCACTGAACCTTGTCGCCCTGTGGAAACAGGAAAGCGTCCGCCCGATGACCAAGGCGCAACGCGAAAAACCCCGGCCTTTGTTCCGGGAGGCGTGGTCCGACTATGCCGCTGGTGGTCAGGCCGGGCGCTTGCTGGCCTGCGTGTTCATGGGAACGATCGCGTTCAACATGCAGGACGTGCTGCTTGAACCCTATGGCGGCGAAATCTTGGGCTTGTCCGTGTCGGCCACGACGCTGTTGACTGCCCTGTGGGCCACTGGCGCACTCGCGGGCTTTGCACTGGCTGGCAAGCGGCTGGCGGCGGGGTCGAACCCCTATCGCCTCGCAGGTGCGGGCATACTGGCCGGGATATGGGCCTTCAGCCTCGTCATTTTTGCCGCCCCGATGCAGGCCAACATCCTGTTTTATGCAGGGGCAGTCATGATCGGCTTTGGCAGCGGGCTTTTCGCCGTTTCCACATTGACGGCGGCCATGACCATGCCCGCGCGGGGCACTGCAGGTCGGGGGCTTGCCCTTGGCGCATGGGGCGCGGCGCAGGCCACGGCTGCCGGGATCGCAATCGCTCTGGGCGGTACGTTGCGCGACTGGGTGGGGGCGATCGCCACATCCGGGGCATGGGGTGAGGCACTGAACACCCCCGCCACCGGATATTCATTTGTTTACCACGCTGAGATTGGCCTTCTTTTCGTCACTCTCGTCATCCTGGGACCGCTTGTGCGCACTTCGGCTCCTCTCACGCACACGGACACTGCACGGCCCATGGGCCTTGCAGATTTCCCAACATGACCTCTCGTAGGAAAGGAACACGACCATGACCGAGACATTTTTTGGCGAATTCGATCTGGCGAGCCTGTCGATCTGGCTTTTCTGGATCTTCTTTGCCGGGCTGATCATCTACATCCAGCGCGAAAACATGCGCGAAGGGTACCCGCTTGAGGATGACGAGGGCAAAAAGTCTTCAAACCCAGCGATGTGGCCGATCCCCAGCGACAAGACGTTCAAACTGCCCCACGGGCGTGGCGAAGTCAGCGTTCCATCGGGTCAGGCCCCCGAACGCGATGGAATCGCAATGAAACGCAGCGGCCCCGGAAACGGCTATCCGCTGGAACCCACGGGCGATCCGATGCTGGACGGTGTCGGCCCGGCCTCTTGGGCGCCGCGCAAGGATTGGCCGGAACTGGATGGTCATGGCCATCCCAAGATCATTCCAATGGCCGCCAAGGACGCGTTTTCGGTCAAGGCGGGTCGTGATCCGCGTGGTCTGCCGGTGATGTCGGGCGATGGCGAAGTCGTGGGCCGGGTTACCGATATGTGGATCGACGAACCGGAGCAGCTGGTGCGGTATCTGGAATACACGCTTGATCCCAAATGGGGCACGGGCAACCGCCTTGTCCCCCTGACCATGGCCCGGATCGGCAAAGACAAAGTCACGGTACGCAGCCTTTACGGCAAGCATTTCGGCACTGTGCCGCAACATGCCAGCGCCACGCAGGTCACCGTTCTCGAAGAGGACAAGATCTGTGGCTACTACGGCGGCGGCACCCTCTATGCAGACGCAAAGCGTCAGGAAACGCTGCTTTAGGCCCCACTCACCGGGGTGGGCAGATATGCCCGCCCTACCCCACCACCCCATCAGAAGGATGTGCGCCATGCCCCATGATGATTTTGAGATCGAGCCGGTCAAAGGGCTCCCGGAACGTCCCCCCGAGGGCGAGGAGATCCTGTGGCAAGGCAGACCTTCGACCTTTGCATTGGCCCGCGAGTCGCTGAACCTCTATTGGGTGATCGGCTATTTTGGCCTTTTGGCCGTGTGGCGGTTTGTGACGGTTGTTGACCTGATGCCCATCGGTCAGGCCCTGGCCGCCACGCTGCCTTTGATCGTGCTGGGCGCGGTTGTATGCGGGCTGCTGTATCTGGTTGCGCTCATTCAGGCCCGCTCGACCGTTTATACGATCACCACGTCGCGTGTTGCGATGCGTATTGGCGCCGCCCTGACCTTGACGCTGAACCTGCCGTATCGCGAATTGGGTACGGCGGCCCTTGATCTGCGCAAGGACGGCACGGGCACAATCGCGCTGGATACCAACGGCAACACCAAGCTGAGCTATCTGGTGATCTGGCCACATGCCCGCCCGTGGCATTTCGGGTCTACCCAGCCTGCCCTGCGCTGCATCCCGGATGCCGAACGGGTGGCAGACATCCTCGCCGAAGCGGCCGAGGCGCGCATCAACGTCCCGCAAGTTGTGCGTGCCACGCCGCTTGACGCGATGGCGGCGGAGTAAGGGCCATGTCTGACACGCAAACTCATCCCAGCCCCCGCATCCGGTCCAGCAACGATGAACTGGTGCCACGCGTTCTTGTACGCGCCGTTCTGGCCCTGTTGCTGGCGATCATGTCGCTGGTCACCATCTCGGTCCTGACCGACCGCCCCTTGGAAAGCACACCGCCACAGGGCGAGATCCTGACGGAGCGGGCCATTTTCCTGTCCGGCGACGCCTCGGGCGCTGCACTGGTGCTGGATGCCAACGGATCGGTTCTGGCCGATTTCCCTGCCGACAAAGGCGGTTTTGTTGCGGGGATCGAACGGGTCATCGCCCGTGAACGTGCAAAAAGCGGCGCAGATGCCGCCGCCCCCGTCCTGCTGCGCCTGCGCGCAGGCAACCGCCTGTCCATTTACGACCCCGAAACCAATTGGTCTGCCGAGCTGATGGGCTTTGGCGCCGACAATCTCCGCACCTTCGCCAGGTTGCTGAGCCAACCCTAACCCACTGGAGGAAGCCACCATGGGACTACTAACAAAGGACATCGAACGTGCCCCCTGCACTGTCGAAATCAGTCACAAATTCGAAAGCCTGCACGCGCATGTGCGCTTCAACAACGGCGCCGTGATCTATCCCGGCGACGAAGTGCAGGTGAAGGGGCCCGAAATCATGGCCCCGTTCGGTGAAGTCGTCACCGAAGACCGCGAGGCCGTGATTTTCCGCGCCTCTGCGCTTGAACGCCTTTGGACCCGCCTGACCGGCGATCTTGAGGTCATGGAACTCTGCGAATTCTCCTTTTCCGAAGAGGTGACGCTATGAATGTTCAGAACGCTGAAAAACATACCGCCGACGCCACATCCGTCGAAGAAGGGTTGGCGATCGCCCAG